>CAXUES010000042.1:0-13008 GCA_964250185.1 uncultured Solirubrobacteraceae bacterium
GGCCCGCCCGGCACGGGCAAGACCCTGCTGGCCAAGGCGGTGGCCCACGAATCGGGTGCGCAGTTCTTCTCGCAGTCGGCGGCGAGCTTCGTCGAGATGTTCGCCGGCCTGGGCGCCGCGCGGATCCGGCGGCTGTTCGCCGAGGCGCGCAAGGCCGCGCCCTCCATCCTCTTCATCGACGAGCTCGACGCCGTCGGCGCGCGCCGCGGCTCGGACAACAACTCCGAGCGCGAGCAGACGCTCAACCAGCTGCTGGTGGAGATGGACGGCTTCTCCGCCTCGGAGGACGTCATCGTCATGGCCGCCTCCAACCTCCTGGACAAGCTCGACCCCGCCCTGTTGCGCCCGGGCCGCTTCGACCGCCAGGTCTTCGTCTCGCCGCCCGACGTGTCCGGGCGCCGGCGGATCCTCGACGTGCACACCACGGGCAAGCCGCTGCACCCGCAGTGCGACCTCGACGTCGTCGCGGCGCGCACGAGCGGCCTGACCGGCGCCGACCTGGCCAACATCTGCAACGAGGCCGCGATCGCCTGCGCCCGCCGCGGCGGCCACGCGCTGACCTCGGCCGACTTCGACGGCGCGCTGGAGCGGGTCGTGGCGGGCGTGCAGTCCTCCACGACGCTCAACCCGCACGAGCGCCAGGTCGTCGCCTTCCACGAGGCGGGCCACGCCCTCGCCCGGGAGCTGCTGGCCACGACGGACCGCGTCCACAAGATCTCGATCATCCCCCGCGGCCAGGCCCTGGGCTACGTCATCAACCTGCCCGACGAGGACTCCTACCTCAAGACGCGCGAGGAGCTCATCGACCAGATGTGCGTCCTGCTCGCCGGCCGCGTGGCCGAGCAGCTCGTCTTCGGCGGGGTGACCACGGGCGCGGCCAACGACCTCCAGCGCGTCGCCGAGATCGCCCACGCGATGGTCCACGAGTACGGCATGGGCTCGGTCACCGCGACCGCCCGCGCGGTGACCGACGCCAACGTCGTGTCGGACATGACCCGCCGCATCCGCGACGAGGAGCTCGACGCGCTCATCTACGAGGCCGAGCGCGCCGCGCGCGAGCTGCTCACCGGGCACCGCTCGCTGCTGGACGCCATCGCCCAGGAGCTCCTGCGCTCCGAGACGCTGGAGCGCCCGAAGCTCGAGGCGCTCATCGGCGAGTCCCCGCGCCAGGGCCGCAAGGCCGGGGAGCCCGGGCTGCGGGTCGTGGCCAGCTCGCGGGAGCCGCTCCCGGGCGCGGGGCCCACCCCGGCCTGAACGCGTCCGTAGGATCGTGGCGATGTTCACCCGCATCGACCACGTCGGCATCGCCGTCGCCGACCTCGACGCCGCGCTGGCCACCTACGAGCGCGACTACGAGCTGACGCTCGTGCACCGCGAGACGGTCGAGTCCCAGGGCGTGGAGGCCGTGCTCCTCGACGTCGGGGAGGGCCACGTCGAGCTCATCGCTCCGCTCTCGGAGGACACCGGCGTGGCGAAGTTCCTGGCCAAGCGCGGTCCCGGCCTGCACCACGTCGCCTACCAGACCGATGACGTCACGGCCGAGCTGCAGCGCCTCGCGGCGGCCGGCGTGCAGCTGCTCGACGCCGAGCCGCGTGTCGGGATACGCAACTCACGGGTAGCGTTCCTGCATCCCAAGTCGACGGGTGGCGTGCTCACCGAGCTCGTCCAGCCCGCGCACCACTGATCCATCGAGAGGGCCTCACCATGGCTTCGCAGCGCATCTCCCTCGGCTTCCACGCCTCCCCGCCCGTCGGCCTGCAGGTCGATCAGGCCGAGGTCGGCCGCCTCCGCGACGCCCTGGAGGGCGGCGGGTGGATCGAGGTGGCCACCGACGACGGCCGCATGAAGATCAACCTCGCCCACGTCCTGTGGCTGCGCGAGGACGTCGAGGACACCCGCGTCGGGTTCGGCCTCGGCGCCTAGGAGCGCGCCGACGGCGCGACGGCGCCGCCCGGCACCACGACCTGCACCACGCCGTCGACGGTGAACCGCGCCTCCTCCAGGGAGACCAGGTCGCCGTCGACGTTGAAGTCGCGCGGGCCCTGCACCTCGACCCGGGCGCCGCGCCCGTAGACGATCCCCCGCTGCTCGTGCAGCGTGCCGGTGCGCATGCCGTAGGCGCGGTGCACCAGGCCGGTGCGCGAGCCCTTCGGGATGACGGCGACGTCGAGCTTGCCGTCGTCGGCGTCGACCGGCCCGAGCGTCGAGCCGCCGCCGAAGGCCCCCGAGGCGGCGACGATGACCTGCCAGGTGGTCCCGTGGAAGAGCACCTCGTCGTCCACGAGCACCTTCGCCGTGACCGTGTGCGCGCGGAAGCCCGCGTTGACCGCGCCGACGCCGTAGGCGACCGGGCCGAGCGCCGCCTTCAGGCCCGAGGCCCGCTCGGAGGCCACCACCGTCAGCCCGCAGGCCGCGGCGTTGACGAAGGGCTCGTCGCCCGCCCGGCCGACCTCGGCCCGGCGCAGCCTGGCCCCTGGCGTCGCGGCGAGGCGGGTGGCCTCGTCGGGGTCCAGCGGCAGGCCGTAGGCCCGGGCGAAGTCGTTGGCCGTGCCCGCGGGGACCACGGCGAGCTCGACGCCGGCACGCAGCGCGCAGGTCGCCGCGGAGGAGATCGAGCCGTCGCCTCCGGCGACGACGACGCGGTCGACGCCCTCGAGCTCCTCGCGGTCGAGGTCGCCGATCTCGATGTGGCGCAGGGCGTTGGCGCCTTCCGCGGTGAGCAGCGCGCCCACGCGGTCCAGGTCGACCCGGCCGGAGCCCGAGGCGTTGTTGGCGATCAGCGCGAGCTGCACCGCGCCATCGTCACAGGCCGCGGGTCCGGGCGCACCACCGGACCCTCATGCGTCGCTCAGCTGCCGCCGCCCAGGCGCTTGGTCATCGCGGCCACGCCGCGGGGGTAGACCGAGGGCACCGCGCGGACGAGCAGGTCGACGAGCTTGGCGTCGTTGCCGACCAGCACGCGGCCCCTGTCGCCCTCCACGCCCTTGAGGATCGTCTCCGCGGCGTCCTCGGGCGGCATCTTCAGGAGCTTCTCGTTGTAGTGGCGCTGGCGTGCCTCCTCGGCGGGGGAGATCTCCTCGCCCGCGTCGCGGGCGGCGTTCAGCGCCGCGGTGGCGATGTTCGTCTTGATCCCGCCGGGGTGCACGCAGGTCACGCGGACGGGGTGGCGGCCCTCGATCATCTCCACGCGCAGCGTCTCGGTGAAGCCCCGGACGGCGAACTTGGAGGTGCAGTAGTGGCTCATCCCGCCCTGGGCCATGAAGCCGTTGAGGCTGGAGATGTTCACCACGTGGCCGGCGCCCGAGGCGATGAGGTGGGGCAGGAACGCCTTGGTGGAGTTGATGACGCCCCACAGGTTCACGCCGAGGACCCGCTCGTAGTCGGCCACCTCCGAGGTCAGGATCGTGCGGCTGAAGGCGATGCCGGCGTTGTTGTAGATCTGGTTGGCCACGCCGTAGCGGTCCACCACCGCGCCGGCCCAGGCCTCCAGCGCGTCGCGGTCGGCGACGTCGACGACCTGCGTGTGGACCTGCGCGCCGAGGGCCTCGGCGGCCCGGGCGGTCTCGGCCAGGCCGGCCTCGCCGACGTCGGACAGGGCCAACCGCGCGCCGCGGCGCGCCAGGCCGAGCGCGAGCTCCCGACCGATGCCCGACCCCGCGCCCGTGACCGCCGCGACCCTGCCCTGGATGGTGCTCATGGCCGGGCATGCTGGCAGGCGACTAGCCTCCGGGCGTCCATGCCGGTCGACGCGCCCCGCTCCGAGATGCCCCCTCCGCCGCCGCCGCTCGCCGACGAGCGCCTGCGCGAGGAGCAGCGCCACGCCCGCCGCGCGCTGCGCGAGCGCCTCGCCCGCGGCCCGCTGCTGCGCGCCGTGGCCAAGGTCGACCTGCGCGTCTACCGGGTGATCCGCAAGACGGCGCGGCCCACGGGGCTGCACGACGTGATCCTCACCTACTCCAAGTCGGGCGAGCACGCCGGGCTCTGGCTCGCCGTGGGGGCCACGGGCGCCCTGGTCGACGCGCCGAACCGCCCGCGCTGGTTGCGCGCGCTCGGCTCGGTGACCGTCGCCTACCTGCTCAACACCGTCCTGAAGTCGGTCTTCCGCCGGCGCCGGCCCTCCCAGGAGGACCTGCCCCACCTCACGGGGACGCCGACCGGCCTCTCCTTCCCGAGCGCCCATGCGTCGAGCTCCTTCGCCGCCGCGCGCGCCTACTCGTGCCTGCTGCCCGCGCCGGCGCTCTACGTCGCGGCCTCGACCATGGCGCTCTCTCGCGTCTACCTCGGCGTGCACTACCCCACGGACATCGCGGTGGGCGCGACGATCGGCACCGCGGTCGGCTCGGCCGGCCGGACCCGGGCGGGCGCATGAGCATGCGGGTCGGCATCGTCGGGATGCCCAACGCGGGCAAGTCGTCGCTCTTCAACGCGCTGACCAAGGCGGGCGCGGAGGCAGCGAACTACCCCTTCACCACGATCGAGCCCAACGTCGCCGTCGTGCCCGTCCACGACGAGCGCCTGCAGCAGGTGGCCGACGTCCTCCAGGCCTCCAACGTCGTGTGGGACACGATCGACTTCCACGACATCGCGGGCCTCGTCCGCGGCGCCAGCGAGGGGGAGGGCCTGGGCAACAAGTTCCTGGCCAACATCCGCGAGACCGACGCCGTCGTGCACGTCGTGCGCGCCCACACCGACTCGGGGATCATCCACTCCGAGGGCTCCGTGGACCCCGTCCGCGACATCGAGATCATCGAGACGGAGCTCGCCCTGGCCGACCTGGAGGCCGTCGAGCGCCGCCTGGACCGCGTCGTGCGGACCGCCCGCGGCGGCGACAAGGCCGCCGTGGCCGAGCAGCGCTGGCTCGAGGAGGTCCAGGGCGTCCTGCAGGCCGGCCGCGCCGCGCGGACCGTCCCGATGCCGCCCGAGGTCGAGGCCCACCAGACCGTCCAGCTGCTCACGAGCAAGCCGGTGCTCTTCGTGGCCAACGTCAACGAGGGCGACGAGGAGGTGCCCCCGGCCATCGCCGAGCACGCCGCGTCGGTGGGGGCCAAGGTCGTGGCGGTGTCCAGCCGCATCGAGGCGGAGCTCTCCGAGCTCGACGACGAGGACGCCGCCGCGATGCGCGCCGACCTCGGCGTGGGCGAGTCGGGGCTGCAGCGCGTCGTGCGCGGCGCCTTCGAGCTGCTGGAGCTCCTGGCGTTCTTCACCGCGGGCACGGGCCGCCCGGCGCAGTGCTGGCACCTCAAGCGGGGCCTGACCGCCTGGCACGCCGCGGGCGAGATCCACACCGACATCCAGAAGGGCTTCATCCGGGCCGAGGTCGTCGGCTGGCGGGAGCTCGTCGACGCTGGCGGCTACGCCGGCGCGCGCGACCGGGGCACGCTGCGCCTGGAGGGCCGGGACTACCCCATGGCCGACGGGGACTGCCTCACCGTCAAGGTCTAGTCCAGAGGTCCAGGCCGCACCTCCCCGCTAAGGCGACACGGCACAGCGGTCGATGACGGAGGGGTGAGCACCGCCCCGACTCCGGACACCCTCCTGCAGCGGTCCGGGGCCACCGAGCAGGACTGGCTGATGTTCGACGCGGCGCTCGCCGCGGCGTCCAACGGCATCGTCATCTCCGACGCCCGCCGGCCCGACATGCCCATCCAGTACGTCAACGACGGGTTCGTGCGCATGACGGGCTACTCCCCCGAGGAGGTCATCGGGCGCAACTGCCGCTTCCTGCAGGGCCCGGAGCCCGATCCGGCCGTTCGCGCGGAGTTCAAGCACGCGACGTCCACGCACACGGAGCGGACCGTGCTGGTGCGCAACTACCGTCGCGACGGCACCGCCTTCTGGAACGAGGTGAAGCTCTCGCCGGTGCGCCAGGGCGGCGTCGTGACCCACTACGTCGGGATCCAGTCCGACGTCACCGACCGCGTCGAGGCCGAGGAGCGCGCGCGCTTCCTCGCCGACCGCGATCCGCTGACGGGCCTGGCCAACCGCCGCCTGCTCCAGGAGCGCCTGGCCTCCGCGTGCCGGCAGGCGCGCGTCGAGGGCACCGAGGCGGGGCTGCTCTACCTCGACGTCGACGAGTTCAAGCAGGTCAACGACTCCCGCGGGCACGGGACCGGGGACGAGCTCCTGCGCCAGCTCAGCGCGCGCCTGGAGGAGGTGGTGCGCCCGGCGGACCTGCTAGCCCGCCTGGGCGGCGACGAGTTCGCGATCGTGCTCGGGCCCGTGCCCGACGCGGCCGCGGTCAGCGCCGAGGTCGCCGACCGGGTGCTCGCGGCCCTCCGGCAGCCGATGCTCGTGCAGGGGGAGGCCGTCGACGTGCGCGTCTCGATCGGCACCAGCACCTTCCCCGGCGACGGCGAGTCGGCGGCCGCGCTGCTGCAGCAGGCCGACGTCGCCATGTACGCGGCGAAGCGGAGCGGCGGCGCCGCGGTCAGCCACTTCCGGCGCACGGACACCGAGGTGCTGGTCCGCCCGCTCGCCCCCGAGCCCCTGCTGGTGGTGCCCACGGGCGCCGAGCGCGAGCTCACGGCGATCCTCGAGGCGCAGGCGATCGTCAGCGTCTACCAGCCCATCGTCGACCTGCGGACCCACGCGGTCCGCGGCTTCGAGGCGCTCGCCCGGGGGCCCGAGGGCTCCTCGCTCGTCCGCCCCGACCTCCTCTTCGCCACCGCGGCGGCGACCGGGCGCACCGCGGAGCTCGAGTGGGCCTGTCGCACCGCGGCGCTCTCCGGCGCGCTCGACGGCGGGCTGGACCCGTCGGCCACGCTGTTCGTCAACCTCGAGCCGACGGCCCTGGCCCTCCGGGAGCCGCGCGCGCTGCGGGCGCTGATGGCCGAGGCGGTGCGCAGCCGCAACGTCGTCCTGGAGCTCACCGAGCGGGCGCTCACCGACCGCCCGAGCGACGTCCTCAACGCGGTGCCCCGCTACCGCTCCATGGGCTTCGCCATCGCGCTGGACGACGTGGGCGCCGACCCGCGCTCGTTGGCGCTCATGCCCTTCCTCAAGCCCGAGGTCATCAAGCTCGACCTGCGCCTGGTGCAGGATCGCCCGACGCCGGCGCTCGCGTCGATCGTCCACGCGGTCAACGCCGAGGCCGAGCGCTCCGGCGCGCTCGTGCTCGCCGAGGGCATCGAGACCGCCGAGCAGGAGCAGACCGCGCTCGCGCTGGGCGCCTCGGCCGGGCAGGGCTGGCACTACGGCCGGCCCGCGGCGCCCGGCACCCACGAGGCCCTCCCGGCCGGGGGCCCGTGGCGCATCGCGACCAACGCCGCGCACCCGACCGAGGACCGCACCCCCTACGAGGTCGTCACCGACCACGTCGCCCCGCGCGTCGGCACCAAGCGGCTGCTCTACAGCATCTCCAAGCAGCTCGAGGCGCAGGTCATCACCAGCAGCGACGCGACCGTCCTGCTGGCCACCTTCCAGGAGGCGCGGCACTTCACCCCCAAGACGCAGGCGCGCTACCGCCGCTTCGGCCAGTCCGCCGCCTTCGTCGGCGCGCTCGGGGTGAACATGGACCCCGAGCCGGTGCCCGGCGTCCGCGGGGCGAGCCTGGACGCGGCCGAGCCGCTGCGCGGCGAGTGGGACGTCATCGTCGTCGACCCGCACTTCGCGGCCGCCTTCGTGGCCACCGACCTCGGCGACGTCGACCGGCCCGACTGGGAGCGGCGCTTCGCCTTCTGCCTGACCTACGACCGCGGCCTGGCGGTCGAGGCGGCGCGCTCGCTCATGCGCCGCGTGACGCCGCGCGCCGGCTGAGCGCGTCCGGACCGGCGCGGACGGCGGCGACGCGGCGCCGCGCCGGCACGCGCACCGAGCCCGTCCGCCGCGCGCGGAGGATCCCCGTGATCGCCCACGCGTCGAGCACGAGCAGCGCGAGGACGAGCAGGGCGAGCCCCGTCAGCAGCGCGGTCGGCCCGCCGGGCAGCCCGGGCGGCTCGTTGGCCGCCTGCGCGCGCGTGACGATCCGGAACGGCGGCGTAGCCGTGAACTCGCGCTCGGCCGCCTTCCAGGCCGGCTTCTCGCGGCCGTCGTAGGAGATGAGGCCCTTGCGGTGGATGGCGTCGCGCGGGCCGGGGCGGTTGGCGCCGCCGTCCCAGTCGGGCTTGACGGCGAACTCCCGCAGGGTCCAGTAGATCGCGCCGCCGATGAACGGCCGGTCGGCCACGGCGCGCAGCACGGAGGCGAGGTAGCGCGTCTGGAACTGGAAGGTCTGCTTCTCGTCGGCCGGGCCGGAGAAGGTCGCCTCGGCGCCGAACTCGGTGACCACCAGGCCGGAGGCGGGGTAGAGCTCGCGCATCCGGTCCAGGTAGGGGCCGAAGTCGGAGAGCTTCGCCGTGGAGTGCTCCCCCGCCTTGCCCTGGTACCAGCCGAAGTAGGAGTTGATCCCCAGCAGCGGGTACATCGCGAAGGCCGCCGCCCGCGGGTAGTTCGGGTAGCTGAGCAGGTCCACCGAGGCGGGCAGCGTCGGGTCGACGTCGTGGACGACGTCCTTGGCCCCCATCAGGAACGCCCTGGTGCCGGGGACGCGGTCGGGTTCGGGGTCGAGCTCGTTGGCCACCGAGTGGGTGATCACCGAGGCGTGCCGGCGGGCGACCGTCACGGTGTCGCGCACGGTCGCCAGCGCCTCCTCGCGATGCTCGCGGGTGCGCAGGAAGACGTCGGCGTGGTAGACGGGCGACTGCTGCCAGACCATGATCCCCGCGCGGTCGAAGCGGTCGAGCAGCTCCTCGCTGAGCAGGTAGTGCGCGCGGGTGACGTTCGCGCCGAGGCTCTTCAGCTCCCGGATGGTGCGGTCGGCGTCGGCGGGCGTGACGATGGGCCCCTGCCCGCGCGTGTCCTCCTGCACCGACGCGCCGCGCAGGTCGAGCTGGCGGCCGTTGAGCTGCAGCATCCCGTCGCGCACCGCGACGCCGCGCAGGCCCACGGCCTGGTCGTCGCGGCCGACCTCCACGCCGCCCAGCGTGGTGGTCAGGCGCGAGGCGTAGAGCGCGGGGTCCTCGGGCCACCACAGCTCGGGGTCGGGCACCCGGACGGCGAAGCGCACGCGTGCGGTCTCGCCGGGCTCGAGCGGCCGGACGGGGTGGCTGACGCGCACGACGGCCGGACCCCCGCCGGGCGGGGTCAGCGACAGGCGCACGGCGGGCGCCCGCGCGGTGGCGGTGGTGTCGTTGACCATCGTGCCGTCGACGAGGACGGAGGCCGCGCAGCCCGTCCCCGGGCCCGTGCAGTGGACCTGGGAGAGCACGGCGGGGCGCTCGAGGACGACGGGCCCGCGCGGCACGAGCGAGACGGGGCGGGTGATCCCGCCCCAGTTCCACCAGCCTTCGCGGGTGCCGGGCGCGCGCCGGTAGTCCACGCGGACCACGAGGCGGTTGTCGGTGGGGCGCAGGCCGGTGGCGGGGAGCTCGAACGGCACGTAGGGATCGCGGTGGCCGCCGATCTCCCGGCCGTTGAGCCACACGCGGGCGGTGCGGCGGACCTGCTCGAAGTGCACCGCCCACGTGGTGCCGGCGGGCGTCGCGGGCGCGTCGAAGGAGGTGCGGTACCAGGCCACCGAGCCGTCGAAGGCGGCCTCGTCCGGGTCGGGGTCCACGACGTCGGGCATCGCGACGGCCCGCCAGCCGATGCCCTGGGTGCCGGAGGGCAGGCCCTCGGCCTCGCCGGCGTCGGAGGGATCGGCCAGGCGCTGCCAGCCCGTGGCGAGCGTGACGGGGCCGGGCACGGCCGCCCGCGCCGGGGCGGCGGCGCCGAGGAGCACCACGGTGAGGAGCGCCGCGAGCAGCGCGCTGAGGACCGTCCGTGGCACCGCGACCCATGATGGCGCAGTGCGTCCCGCCTCCACGCCGGGGGGAGGTGGGTCGTCTCGGGCATGACACGCATGCCGAAGGCGCCCCACCTCGGTCGTGGGCTCAGCCTGTGACGTTCAGGACCTGCGTCGTCTCCGTCGCCTCGCCGACCGTCGCGGCGGCCGACAGGGCCACCTCCGCGGTGAGCGCGCGGTTGCCCCGCAGCGCGCGGCGCAGCGTCGTCACCTGCGCTTTGGTGACCAGCGCGCGCAGCACGCCGTTCTGCCCCGCGGCGAGCTCGCGCGTCACCTTGGGGAGCGTCACCGACACCCGCTTGCCCTTCTTGGGCGCGCTGCGCGGCGTCAGCGTGACGGTCAGCGAGAGCGTGCAGGCCGTGTCGCAGGAGACGCGGATCGGCAGGTTGCGGCTGGAGAGCACCCCGGTGGTCCGCAGCGCGCGCAGCTCGACCTGCGGGCCGTCGGGCGGCGGGAGCGTCGGGGACTTGGGCGCCTTCGGCGTCGCCAGCGGCGCCAGGGGCGCGCAGGTCGACGGTCCGGCGCCGTTGAGCAGGAACCGCTGCACGCGGTTGTTGTCCTGGTCGGAGACGCTCAGGACGCCGGAGCAGTCGACGCTCACGCCGGTCGGGTTGATGAACTGGCCCGGATCGGTCCCGCGTGTGCCGAACGCGGCGATGCGCTCGCCGTTGAGGCCGAACTGCTGGATGCGGTTGTTGCCCTTGTCGGCGACCCAGACGTTGCCCGCGCCGTCGATCGCGATGCCCGCCGGGGAGGTGAGCTTGCCGAGCTTGGCGCCCCGGCCCCCGAACTGCTCGAGCTGATTGCCGTTGAGGTCGTAGGCGGTGATGCGGTTGTCGGAGCCCGTCGTCAGGTAGAGCGTCTGCGCGTCGGGCGTGAGCGTGATCCCGCGCCCGTCGCCGACCCCGGTGATCGCGCCGAGGTAGGTCCCGTCGATCGAGAACTTCGCGATCCGCTCGTTGCCGGTGTCGGCGACGTAGATCGTCCCGCCGGGGCTGACCGTCAGCGCCGAGGGCTCGAGCATCTGGCCGGGGCCCGAGCCCGGCGAGCCGATCTCGCGTATGAGCTGACCGGTGACGCGCGAGAACAGCAGCACGCGCGCGCGGCGCTGGTCGAGCGCGTACACGTTGCCGGCGCCGTCGAAGGTGACCGCGATCGGGCGTGGGAGGATCGTCGGGCCGGGGTTGGGCGAGCCGAAGCTCGAGATCGTCGCGCCGTCGGGGCCGAGGAACTGGATGCGGCCGTTGACCGAGTCGGTGACGACGCGGACGCCGCTCGCGTCGGCGGCGACGCCGTAGGGGCCGTCGTACTGGCCCGAGGCGCGCCCGGACGTCCCGAACGAGCGCAGCAGCGTGCCGCCGTTGTCGAAGACGTCGATGCGGTCGTCGCCGGTGTTGGCGACGTAGACGTTGCCGGCGCCGTCGACCGCGATCCCGCGCGGGTAGGCGAGCTGCCCCGGCGCGGTGCCGTAGGAGCCCCAGCGCGCCTTGTAGGCGTAGCCGGTTCCGGCGCTCGAGAAGCGCGAGACGCGGTGGTTGAGGTCGTCGGCGACGAACACGCGCCCCGAGTTGTCGACCGCGACGTCGTAGGGCGCGTTGAGCTGGCCGGGGGAGGCGCCGAGGCCCTTGCCGATGATCGCGAGCTGCTTGCCGCCGGTGTCGAAGGCGACGATCCGGTGGTTCTGGTCGTCGGCGACGAGCAGCCGCGTCTTGCGGACGCTGAGGCCCATCGGCGCCTTCAGCGTCCCGGGGGCGACGACGACGCGCGGGTTGGCGCCGTCGAGGTCGAAGCGCTGGATGCGGTCGTTGCCGGTGTCGGCGATGTAGGCGTAGCCGCCGGAGATCGCGATGCCGCCGCCGGCACCCGCGTCGTTGCCGCCGCCGGCGCCGAACTGGAACTGCCCGACGCCCGAGCCCGAGGAGCCGAACGAGCCGATGTACGCGCCGTCGGTGCCGAAGCGGTCGACGCGGTTGGCGCCGGTCGTCACGTAGACGGTGCCGTCCGGCGCGACCGCAACGCCGCCGGCCGACGTGATCTGGCCGGGCTTTGTCCCGAACAGCCCGAACGAGCGCCGGAACGTGCCGTCGGGGCCGAACTGCTGGATCGCGTGGCTCTTCTGGTCGGCGACGTAGACGGAGCCGTCCGGGCCCACGGCGACCGCCTGCGGGAAGCGCAGGACGCCACCGGTGCTCTGCCCGACGATGCTCACGCCCGACCAGGCGCAGAGGTTCTCGGGGATCGCACCGGGGCAGGAGGCCTGCGCCGAGGCCGAGCCGGCGAACATCGAGAGCATCAGCGCGGCCAACGGGAGGGCGAGCGTCAGGGCACGGCGAAGCGGGGCGGGCGTCATCACGACCTCACAACTCATCAGGACCGCAGAGGTTTCGCGCGGCAAGGCGCGTCCCGCCCGTTACTTCGCGGTGACGCGGCGGTACTTGCGCACCGCCAGCGGGGCGAAGACCGCGATCAGGCCGACCGACCACAGCGCCGACTGCCAGATCGCGTCGGCGTTGCCGGGGACCCCGAGCAGCAGGTGCCGCAGCGCGTCGACGGTCAGCGTGCAGGGGTTGATCTTCGCGAACGCCTCGAGTACCGCGGGCATCGAGTCGGCGGGGACGAAGGCCGAGGAGATGAAGGTGAGCGGGAAGACCCAGATGAACCCGGCCGACTGCGCGGTCTCGACGCTCGAGACCGACATCCCGATGAGCGCCGAGATCCACGAGAAGGCGTAGCCGAAGAGCAGCAGCAGCGCGATCGCGAGCACGATCTCCGGGATCGACCCGCCGAAGCCGAAGCCGACGATCACCCCGACGACGAGCATCACCATCGTCGAGAAGGCGTTGGAGAGCGCGTCGGAGAGCGTCCGCCCGCTGAGCACGGCAAGGCGCGTCATCGGCAGCGAGCGGAAGCGGTCGACGAGACCCTTCTCCATGTCCTCGGCGATCCCGACGCCGGTCATCGTCCCGCCGAAGACGATCGTCTGGACGAGGATGCCGGGGATCAGGAAGTCGACGTAGTCGAAGCCCGGCGTGCTGATCGCGCCGCCGAACACGTAGACGAACAGCACGACGAACATGATCGGCTGGATCGTCAGGAAGGTGATGTACTCGGGCGAGCGCGTCATCCGGCGCACGTTGCGCCGCGCGATGACGAGCGTGTCGGAGACCGCGTTGCGCATCAGGCCGCCT
>CAXUES010000043.1:0-865 GCA_964250185.1 uncultured Solirubrobacteraceae bacterium
GCGCCGTATAAAGAAACACGGTTCAGAGCTTACGGCTCGCTGGACGACGGCACCCTCGAGCGCGTCATGGACGTCCTCGACGGCCTGCGCGACGGCGGCCGCGCCGTCGGGATCGTCTCCCACGTCGGGGAGCTGCGCACCCGCATCCCCGCGCAGCTGCACGTGGTCAAGGGGCGCGACGGCTCGCACGTCCGTCCGCTCCTGCCCGCGGGGAGCGCATAGGGCTGCAGCGGGCAGGCATGCTCGTGGGCGTGCCGCTCCGAGCCCTCCACCCCGCGGCACGCGCCGCGCTGCTGGTGCTCGTGCTGGTGCTCGGTGCGATCGTCGCGGCGGCGCTCCCCGCCGGGGCCGCCAGGGCCGCGTCGCCGCGCGTCGCGGGCGGCGCGCCGGTGGCGATCGAGGACGTGCCCTGGATCGTCGCCGTCGAGGCGGGAACCGGGAGCTGCACGGGCACGATCCTGGACGCGACGCACGTGCTCACCGCCGCCCGCTGCACCCGCGACGCGACGGGCCGGCGCCTGGACCCCTCCGAGCTCGCGGTCATCGCGGGCACGGCGACGGCGGCACCGCTGCGCGACGAGGACGGCGCCCAGCGGCGCGCCGTGGCCGCGCTGCGCGCGCACCCCCGCCACGTGCCCGATCCCGACGGCCGGCCCGTGGCCGACGACGTCGCCGTGCTGGCCCTCGCGTCGCCGCTCGACCTCTCCGGGCCCCGCGCCCGGGCGGTCGCCCTCGTGGCGCCCGGCGAGGTGGCCGCGGGCACGGCCGGCCGCCTCGCGGGCTTCGGGCTGCTGAGCGCGGGCGACGCCGCGCCGGACGGCCGGCTGCGCGCGCTGGACCTCGTCGTGACCGACGACGCGGGCTG
>CAXUES010000043.1:875-8846 GCA_964250185.1 uncultured Solirubrobacteraceae bacterium
CCCAGGACCCGGGCGTGCAGCTCTGCGCCGGCGCGCCGGGCGGCGCGCCCTGTCCGAGCGACACCGGCGCCGGCCTCGTGGCCGGCGGCGCGGTCCTGGCCGTGCTGCCTGGCGGGTCCGCGTGCGTCGCGGGTCGCCCCCAGGTGCTGGGGGACCTCTCCGCGGGTGAGCTCGGCGCGTTCGTCGCCGGCGACGACGCCCCGCCCGAGGCACCGCGGGGGCCCGCGCCCGGCACGGGCGGCCTGCGGGGGCTGCCCGTCCTCGGCAGCACGCTCACCTGCGATCCCGGCACGTGGACCGGCGCCCCGGCCTTCTCCTACGACCTCTTCGACGCCGCCACCGGCGCCGTCCTGCAGTCCGGCCCGCAGAGCGCCCGGGTCCTCGGGCCCGCCGACCTCGGGCGCAGCATCGCCTGCCGCGTCACCGCCACGAGCCCCGGCGGTCACGCGGCCGCGGTGACCGCCGGGACGTCCGCGGTGCTCCTCACGGCCCTGGCGACCCCCGGCACCGCCGCGAGCCCCGCCCCCGCGGCGACGGGGCCCGCGGCGACCCTCGCCGTGCTCGCGCCGCGGCGGGTGCGCCCGGGCGCGGACGTCCGCATCCGCGTGCGGCTGCGCGCCGGCGCCACGCCGCTCGGCCGCACGGCGCTCTGCCTCCAGGCGGCCGCCGGGACGGTGCGCCGCAGCCCGGGGACCACGCGCGTCGGCCCGCGCCGCCGCTGCCTGGCGGTCGCCGGGCTCGCCGCGGGCGCCACGAGGACGCTCACGCTCGTCCTGCGCGCGCCGGCGCGCCCCGGGCGGTTCGCGCTCACCGCGTCGGCGGCCCCGGCCGGGCTGACGGCCTTCACCCGCACGGCGAGCGTGCGGGTCCGGCGCGTCGCGGCGACTAGCGGCTGACGACCCGCGCCGACTCGATGACCACGGGCTGCGACGGCGGACCGTCGGCGCCCTCGCCGCCCAGCGCGGCGATCGCGTCGACCGTGGACCGCCCACCGCCCGCCGGCGGCTCGAGGCCCTGGGTGACCCGGCCGGCCACGGCGTACTCCGGCGGCAGCCCGGCGTCGGCGAGCGTCACGAAGAACTGCGAGCTCGAGGCGCCCGCGGGATCCGTCGCGGTCTTGGCCATGGCCACCACGCCGCGCGTGTAGGTCTGGTCGGACGGCGGCGCCTCGGTGACCTGGTAGCCCGCGTCGCCGGTGCCGTCGCCGTTGGGGTCGCCGCCCTGCACCACGAAGCCCGGGACGACGCGGTGGAAGGTCAGGTCGTCGTAGAAGCCGCTGCGGGCGAGCGCCGCGAAGCTCGCGGCCGTCTTAGGGTCCTCGCGCACGTCCAGGCGCACGGTGAAGCGCCCGCAGCTCGTGGTGAAGACCACCGACGTCGCCTTGTCCGGGTCCAGGCGGCGGGTGGGGGCCTTCAGCGACTGCGGTCCCTTGGGAGCGGGCGCGGCGACCCGCCGGCAGGTGCCGTCGGCCGACGTCGTGGCCGGAGCGGCCGTCGTCGCCGGGGTCGTGCCGGGGGCGGGAGCGGCGGCCCGGGTCGCCGTCGACGGCGACCCGCCGTCACCGGAGGAGCCGCAGCCCGCGAGGGCGATCACCCCGCCCACGAGCACGAGGGTCAACGGTCCACGACGGCTCGGCACGAGCAGGGCAGGGTACTGTCGGTCCCTTGCCGCTGACCGCGCTCGTGGCCGCCTACGACCACGTCCTGCTCGACCTCGACGGCTGCGTCCGGCTCGGGGAGGAGGCCACCCCCCGCGCCGACGAGGCGCTCGCCGCGCTGCGGGCCGCCGACCACGGGATCGCCTTCGTCACCAACGGCGTCGACCGCATGCCCGAGGAGGTCGTGCGCCAGCTGTGGGGCCTCGGGGTGCGCGCCTCCGCCCAGGAGGTCGTCACGGTCGGCGGGGCGCTGCAGCACGCGCTGGCCGAGGCGCCCGGTTGGCAGCGCGCGTTCGTCATCGGGCCTGCCGCCGTGCACCGCCACGCCGAGCTCGCCGGGGTCGTGGTGGCCAACGACACGCACCGCCCGAGCCACGCCGACGTCGTGGTCGTCGCCGCGCACGAGGGCTTCGACTACGCCGAGCTGCGCACGGCCACGCGGGCGGTCCTCGAGGGCGCCGACGTGCTCGTGGCCGGCCGCGACGCGACCTACCCGATGCCCGACGGGCCCTGGCCGAGCACAGGACCGCTCGTCGCGGCGCTCGAGGCGGCCACCGGCGTCGTGGCCCGGTCGGTCGGCAAGCCCGAGCCCGACCTCTTCCGCACGGCGCTGGACCGCCTGGGCGGCGGGCGCGCCCTCGTGGTCGGCGACCGCCTGGACTCCGACGCCGCGGGCGCGAAGGCCAGCGGCCTCGACGCGGCCATCGTGCTCTCCGGCGTCACCTCGCGCGAGGCGGCCGAGGCCGCCCTGGCCGCGGGCGAGCTCGTCGCCGTCGCCCCGACCCTCGCCGAGCTCGTCCTTGCCTGACGCGACCCTCCTCACCGAGCCGCGCCCTCCGGCGCTCGCGCCCGCGCAGGACCTGCGCTCGATCGCCCTGCTCGTCAACCCGGCGGCCGGCGGCGGCCGCGCGGTCCGCGCCCGGGAGCCCGTCGAGGCGGCCCTGCGCGCGCTCGGCCTCGACGTCGACAGCCACGCCACCGCCTCGCTCGCCCACGCCGCCGTGCTCGCGCGGGAGGCCGTGGCCGCGGGCCGCGTCCCGGTCACGCTGTCGGGCGACGGCCTGGTCGGCTGCGTCGCCGGCGCCCTCGCCGACCTCGCCCCCGGCCTGACGATGGGCCTGCTCCCGGGTGGTCGCGGCAACGACTTCGCCCGCAACGCGGGGATCCCCGCCGACCCGGTCGCGGCCTGCGCGGTGGTCGGCGACGGGCTCGCCACGCCCGTGGACGTCGGCGACGTCGACGGCAAGCCGTTCGTCGGCATCGCGTCGGTCGGCTTCGACTCCGACGCCAACCGCCACGCCAACGCGGCGCCCGCACGCCTCGGGTCGCTCGTCTACGCCTACGGGGCCCTGCGCGCGCTCGTGGGCTGGCGGCCCGTGCGCTTCACGCTCGAGCTCGACGGCGAGCCCACGACGCTCGAGGGCTACACGGTGGCCTGCGCCAACGGCCGCGGCTACGGCGGCGGGATGCTCATGGCGCCCGACGCCGACCTCGCCGACGGCGAGCTCGACGTCGTGCAGATCAGCCGCTGCTCGCGGGCCCACCTCCTCCGCGTGCTGCCCTCCGTCTTCTCCGGCCGCCACGTCGACGACCCCGTGGTCAGCGTGCGGCGCGCCGCGCGGGTGCGCGTGGATGCCGACCGCCCGTTCGACGTCTACGCCGACGGCGACCCGATCGCCTCGCTGCCCGCGACGATCTCCTGCCGCCCGGCGGCCGTGCGCATGCTCCTGCCGGGCTGACGGCCGCCCCGACCCGGCGCCTAGCATCCCTCGCTCGCCGTGCCGTCCGCCCCGCCCGCCCACCGCTCGCCCCGCACCGCCGTCTCCCGCGGGGTCGCCCGCACCGCTGCGCGCCTCACGCGCCTGACGGGTCGCGGGGGCACCTCGCTGCCGGGGAAGCTCCTGCTGCGCCTCGACCCGCAGGCCATCGGCGTCATGGCGCACGGCCTGTCGCGCAGCGCCGTCATCTCGGCCACCAACGGCAAGACGACCACCGCCGCGATGGCCGCCGCGATCCTCACCCGCGGCGGCGCGCGGCTAGTCCACAACGCCACGGGCGCGAACATGGCCGGCGGGATCGCCGGCGCGCTCCTGGAGGGCCGGGGCGACACCGGCCTCTTCGAGGTCGACGAGTTCTGGCTCGGCGGCCTGGTCGGCGACCTCGACCCGGACGCGCTCCTGCTGGCCAACCTCTTCCGCGACCAGCTCGACCGCTACGGCGAGCTCGAGACGATCGCCGACCGCTGGGCGGCCATCGCGGTGGCGCGCCCGACCGGCTCGCTCGTGCTCAACGCCGACGACCCCCTGGTCGCCGACCTGGGCCGCGATCGCGACGCGACGTTCTTCGGCGTGCAGGACGCCTCGCTGGCCCAGCCGGCCCTGCAGCACGCCGCCGACTCCACGCACTGCCGCCGCTGCGGCGCGCCGTACATCTACGACGCGGTCTTCCTCGGCCACCAGGGCCACTACCACTGCGACGCCTGCGGCCAGCGCCGCCCGGATCCGTCGGTCGCCGCGCTCGACGTCGTCCTGGAGGGCGTCACGCGCTCGAGCTTCACGCTGCGCACGCCGCGGGGCGACGCCCGCGTCGAGCTGCCGCTCCCCGGCCTCTACAACGTCTACAACGCGCTGGGCGCGGCGGCGCTGTGCCTGCGCCTGGGCTCCTCGCTGGCGGACGTCGTCGCGGGCCTCGGCGCCGTGGCCGCCGCCTTCGGCCGCGCGGAGACCGTGACCGTCGCGGGCCGCGAGGTCTCGATCATGCTCGTCAAGAACCCCGCGGGCGCCAACGAGGTCCTGCGCACGCTCGCGCTGGAGCAGGGCGAGCACGACCTGCTCGCCGTGCTCAACGACCAGGTCGCCGACGGCCGCGACGTCTCCTGGATCTGGGACGCCGACTTCGAGGACCTCGCCCCGCGCGTGCGGCGCGCGGTGTGCGCGGGCTCGCGCGCGCCGGAGATGGCCCTGCGCCTGAAGTACGCCGGGGTGCCCGAGGACCGCCTGGAGGTGGAGGCGTCGCTGCCGCGCGCGCTGGACCGGGCGCTCGCGCTCTCCCCCGCCCCGACCCGCCTCTTCGCCCTGCCGACCTACACCGCGATGCTCGCGCTGCGGGCGGAGCTCGTGGAGCGCGGCGCCGCGACGGGGTCGTTCTCGCGGTGAGCGTCGCCGGGGACGCCGAGGCGCTGGACCGCGTGCGCTGGCACGACCTGGAGTGCGGGAGCTACCGGGTGGACGAGCCGCTCTGGCGCGCGCTGGCGGCCGAGGCGGCGGGGCCCGTGCTCGACGCGGGCGCGGGCACGGGCCGGGTGACCCTCGACCTCGCCGCCGCGGGCGTCGACGTCACGGCGGTCGACCTCGACCCGGCGCTCGTGGCCGAGCTGGAGCGGCGCGCCGCGGCCGCCGGCGTGGCCGTGGCCGCGCACGTCGGCGACCTGCGCGAGCTCGCGCTGGACCGGCGCTTCGCCGCGATCATCGTCCCGATGCAGACCATCCAGCTGCTCGGCGGGGCCGAGGGGCGCGGCCGCTTCCTCGCCCGGGCGCGCGAGCACCTGCTCCCGGGCGGCGTCCTGGCGGCGGCGCTCGCCGACGCCATGGAGGGCTACGACCCGACCACCGCCGTCCCGCCGCTGCCCGACATGGGCGAGTTCGACGGGTGCGTCTACGCCTCGCGGCCGGTGGCGGTGGTCCTCGACGGCGACGCGCTGGCCATCCACCGCATCCGCGAGGTGGTGGAGGCCGACGGCTCGCGCGCCACCTCCGAGGACGTCATCCGGCTGGATCGCGTGGCGCCGGGCGAGCTCGCCGCGGAGGGCGAGGCGGCCGGGTTCTCCGTCGGCCTGGGCCGCCGCATCCCGGCCACCGAGGACTACGTCGGGTCGACGGTGGTGGTGCTGCGTGCCCCGTGACGTCCTGCGCGTGTGCGCGCTCTACCCCGACCTGATGAACATCTACGCCGACCGGGGCAACCTGCTGCTGCTCGAGCGGCGCTGCGCCTGGCGCGGCATGGGCTTCGAGCTGACGCGCGTGGGGCTGGGCGAGCGGGTCGACCCGGACGCCCACGACCTCTTCTACCTCGGCGGCGGCCAGGACCGCGACCAGGCGCTCTGCGCGCAGGACCTCGTCGACACCAAGCGCGACGCGCTGCACGCAGCCGTCGACCGCGGCGCCGCGTTCCTGGCCGTGTGCGGCGGCTTCCAGCTGCTGGGCTCCTCCTACGCGCTGGGCGACGAGGTGCTCCCGGGCCTCGGGCTCGTCGACCTCGAGACGGTGCGCGGGTCCGACGGCGACCGCCTGGTCGGCAACGTGGCGATCGAGGTGGAGCTGCCCGGCCTCGACGGGCCGCGGGTGCTGGCCGGCTTCGAGAACCACGGCGGGCGGACGCACCTCGGAGTCGGGGAGCGACCCCTGGGCCGCGTGCTGCGAGGGCACGGCAACACCGGGGCATCGGGGTTCGAGGGGGTCCGCCGCGGCGCGGTGGTCGGCACCTACCTGCACGGCCCGCTGCTGCCCAAGAACGCCTGGTTCGCCGACTGGCTGACGGCCACGGCGCTCGGGCGGGAGGAGCCGCTGGCGCCCCTCCCGGACGCACTGGAATCCCGTGCGCACGCCTCGGCGAGGGCCGCCGCGGGCCTCTGAGGTGCGCTCACGTGGCGTTGACCTGCCTTTGAGGCAGGTAGTCTTCGCCGCCAATGGACGCAGCGACACTGAAGTTCGCCGGGGTGACGAAGCAGTACCCCGGTCAGGAACGCCCAGCGATCGATGACCTGAACCTGGAAGTCAAGGCCGGCGAGATCTGCGTGCTGGTGGGCCCATCGGGCTGCGGCAAGACCACGGCGATGCGCCTGGTCAACCGCATGATCGACCTCACCGGCGGCGACATCCTGCTCGACGGGACGTCGGTCATGAAGCGCAAGCCGGCCGACCTGCGGCGCGAGATCGGCTACGCGATCCAGCAGATCGGCCTGTTCCCGCACCGGACGATCAACGACAACATCGTCACGGTCCCGAAGCTCCTCGGGTGGGACAAGAAGCGCCTGAACGCCCGCGCCGCCGAGCTGCTGGATCTCATCGGCCTGCCGCAGGAGATGGGCGGGCGCTACCCCGCCCAGCTCTCCGGCGGCCAGCGCCAGCGCGTCGGCGTCGCCCGCGCCCTGGCGGCCGACCCGCCCCTGCTGCTCATGGACGAGCCCTTCGGCGCGATCGATCCCATCAACCGCGAGCGCCTGCAGAACGAGTTCCTGCGCCTGCAGGGCGAGCTGCGCAAGACGATCGTCTTCGTCACCCACGACATCGACGAGGCGATCAAGATGGGCGACAAGGTCGCCGTCATGCGCGAGGGCGGCCACCTCGAGCAGTACGCCGCGCCGGCAGACCTGCTCACGAACCCCAACTCGAAGTTCGTCGAGGACTTCGTGGGCGCCGACCGCGGCCTGAAGCGCCTGGCGCTGCAGCGCGTCCGCGACATCGACCTCTGGAAGGTCGCCACCTGCCGCGACGGCGACACCACGGGCAAGGTCCGCGAGGACCTCCGCGACGCCGACCTGCCCTACGCGCTGCTCGTCGACGTCGACGAGCGTCCCATCGGCTGGCTCGCCGACGAGGCGATCGCGGGCGAGCGGGTCCGGCCCACGCTGCGCTCCAAGGCCGATCCCGTCGTCGAGCTCGACGACATCCTGCGCGACGCGCTCTCGGACCTGCTGACCAGCGACTCGCGCTACGGCCCGGTCATCGACCGCGACGGCCGGGTGGCCGGCGCGCTCTCGATGGAGGCCCTGTCGCACGCCCTGGCCGCGACGAACCCGGCCGACGTGCCCGGGCCGTCCGAGCGCGCCGGGATGGACGCGGCCGCCGACCGCCTGGCCGAGGACCCCGCCGAGGAGCCCGCATGAGCCTCGGCACCGTCGCCCTGCCGCTGGCCCAGACGGTCATCCGCGACCGCACGAGCGGCAACCAGACGTGCGTGCAGCGCAACGGCTTCTGCCCCGACTGGATCGTCGACCACATCGGCGACTACATGTCGCCGCTGGTGCGCCACCTCGAGCTCGTCGTCGTCTCGGTCGTCTTCGGCTTCATCATCGCCTTCGGCCTGGCGCTGCTGGCCCACCGCCGCCGCTGGCTCGTCGGCCCGATCACCGCGGGGACCGGCATCCTCTACACGCTGCCGAGCGTCGCGGTCTTCTTCCTGCTGCAGCCCCTCACGGGTCGCGGGGTGACCACCGCGGTGATCGCGCTGACGGCCTACACGCTGCTGATCCTCTTCCGCAACATCATGCTCGGGCTGGACAACGTCCCGGAGGACATCAAGGACGCCGCCCGTGG
>CAXUES010000043.1:8856-12856 GCA_964250185.1 uncultured Solirubrobacteraceae bacterium
CAGGGCCTGTCGGACTCGCAGATGCTGTGGCGCGTGGAGCTGCCCCTGGCGCTGCCGGAGCTGCTGGCGGGCCTGCGGATCGCGGCGACCACCACGGTCGGCCTGGCCACCCTCGTCTTCCTGGCGGGCGCCGGCGGGCTGGGCGAGAAGATCTTCGACGGCGGGGACGGCATCAACTTCAAGTCCAACGTCGTGGTCGCCGGTGGGCTGTGCGTCCTGCTGGCCCTGGCCTTCGACGTGATCCTCCTCGGGGTGCAACGGCTCGCGACGCCCTGGCAGCGGGCGAGGGCGACGACGTGACGCTCGTCGCCTCCGCCCTGGGGGACTTCAGCGACGGCCTGCGCTTCCTGGTGGAGCAGCGGCCCGGCAACTACGAGGGCTCGCGCATCGGCGGCGTCCACGAGGTCGGCGGCTTCCTCCTCCAGCACCTCAAGCTCTCGGGGCTCGCCGTGCTGGTCTCCGCGCTCATCGCGCTGCCCGTCGGCGCGGTCCTGGGCCACCTCGGGCGCTTCCAGCTCGCGGCGACCAGCGTGTCGAACATCGGCCGCGCGGTCCCGAGCCTCGCGCTGATCGCCTTCTTCTTCGCCTACCTGGGCCCGAGCACGACCAACATCGTGCTGGCCCTCGCCCTGCTGGCCATCCCACCGCTGTTCACCAACACCTACGTCGCCGTGCGGCAGGTCGACTCCAACACGGTCGACGCCGCCCGCGGCATGGGCTTCTCCGAGGCGCAGGTGCTCCTGCGCGTGGAGCTGCCGTTGGCCATCCCGCTGATCTTCGGCGGGCTGCGCACGGCCGCGGTGAGCGTCGTGGCCACCGCGACCATCGCCCCGCTGGCCGGCGTCGACTCGCTCGGCACGCCGCTCATCGCCCGTGGCGTGTACGGCACGCCCGGGCAGATCGGCGCGGCGATCGCGGTCGCCCTGCTCGCCGTCGTGGTCGAGCTCGGCTTCGGCGCGCTCCAGCGGCTGGTCACCCCGCGTGGGCTCGAGATCTCCCCCTCAAGCGCTCGGCACCGACGCCGTGCGCTGATCACCACTCCGACGCAACGAGAGGCACTTCAAGCACCATGAGAACCCATCAGAGCGGTCGCCTGGTCCAGGCGGCCCTAGCCCTCCTCGCCACCTCCGCGACGTTCGCCGTCGTGGGCTGCGGCAGCGACGACTCCGACAGCAGCGGCTCGGCCTCCTCCGGCTCGGGCTCGGGCGCGAGCACCACCCCGGCGCAGAGCACCGACAGCAAGCTCGTGCAACCCATCGCCTCGGCGAAGGGCAAGACGATCAAGATCGGCTCCAAGAACTTCACGGAGTCCATCATCATCGGCAAGATCTACGGCCAGGCGCTGGCCAAGGCGGGCTACACCGTCAAGTACGACCTCAACCTCGGCCTCGAGGACGTCGCCAACAAGGCGATCCAGGAGGGCCAGATCGACGGTTACCCCGAGTACACGGGCACCGCGCTGACGGCGCTGCTCGGCGTGGACCCCTCGGACGTCCCCAAGGACGAGGCCCAAGCCTACCAGGACGCCAAGCGGCTGTACAAGTCGAAGTTCGGCTTCACGGCGCTCCCGCAGACGCCCTTCACCGACTCCAACGCCCTCGGCATGACCGCCGCGACGGCGAAGAAGCTCGGCAACCCGACGACGATCTCCGATCTCAAGGGCAAGTCGCAGAACTTGACCATCGCCGCCTCCGCGGAGTGCTTCAAGCGCACGGACTGCGCGCTCGGGTTCAAGAAGACCTACGGCCTGACGTTCAAGCGCGAGATCAAGATCGACGTGGCCCAGCGCCACGAGGTCATCCTCCAGGGCAAGGCCGACCTCACCGTGCCGTTCACCACGGACGGCGCGATCGCGGCCAACAAGGAGGTCGTCCTCAAGGACGACAAGCAGCTGTTCCCGCCCTACAACGTCACGTTCGTGCTCGGGCCGAAGGGCGCCGCGGCGCTCGGGTCCGAGGGCGAGGCCGTCATCGAGAAGGTGCAGAAGGGCCTGACCACCCCGGTCATGTCCGAGCTCAACTCGCGCGTCGACCTCGACAAGGACGACTCGACCGACGTCGCCAAGGGCTACCTGCAGGACAACGGCTACCTGCCGAAGTAGCCGGCCGGCCGCCCGCGACCTAGGTCGCGGGCGGGCGCGCCACCAGCTCGGCCAGCGCAGCGAGGCGGGCCATCCGCCGCCGCTGGCCGAGCAGGCTGAAGGGCCGGGCCACCGCGGCGACGAGCCCCGCCGCCGGCCCGGTGACCGTCGCCGTGAAGGTGATGGTGCTGCCGCCATCCGGCGCGGGCGCCACGCGGTTCTCGTAGGCGAGGCGATGGCCCAGCGCCGTCGAGTGCCAGCCCATGCCCGCGCCCGGGCGGGCCCAGTCGACGTGCATCGCGGTGACCGCGGGCGAGAAGAACGCGCGCGTGGCGACCGTGTCCCCCGCCCGGACGGTCCCGCTGGCGGGCGTGGCGGACGCGACGTGCGGCGCCCACAGCGACCACGCGGCGATGTCGCGCAGGAGCGCGTCGACGACCTCGGGCGCGGCGGAGGTGCGCTGCTCGTGGCGGATCGGGGCGGGCGCGGACATGCTGGGGGTACGCCCGAGCACCCCGCGGGCGCTCACCGGCCGGTCGACCCGAACCCGCCGCCGTCGCGCGCGGTCGCGTCGAGCGCGTCGGCCTCCTCGACGTCGGGCGTGGCCACCGCGATCACCACGAGCTGCGCGACGCGGTCGCCGGCCGCCCAGGTGAAGGGCTCGGTCCGGTCGGTGTTGACCAGCAGCACGCGCAGCTCGCCGCGGTAGCCCTCGTCGATGAGCCCGGGCGCGTTGGCGACGGTCACGCCGTGGCGTGCCGCCAGTCCCGAGCGGGGCACCACCAGGCCGGCGTGGCCCGGCGGCAGCGCGACGGCGAGGCCCGTGCCCACGGCCGTCCGCTCTCCCGGGGCGAGCTCGCCGGCCTCCAGGGCGCGGAGGTCGAGGCCCGCGTCGCCCGGGTGCGCGCGGGTCGGCAGCGCGGCGCGTGGGTCCAGCCGGCGGACCCGCAGGCTCACGCTGCGCGGGCGGGGGCGCCGGGCGCAGCGGGGTCGGTCGCCTCGGCGGGCTCCTGGACCGGCGGCGCGGCGGCTTCGGCCTCGACGGCGACCTCGGCCTCGGCGGCGGGCCGGGCCTGCGCGAAGCGGCTGAAGCGGGCGGCGACGACGTCGGGCAGGCGGACCTGGACCCGGACGCCCTCCGCGGTGTCCTCGCGGGCGAGGTCGCCGGCGAGCTCGTGCAGCTCGGAGAGGACGTGGCCCTCGGCGTAGGGCACGAGCAGGTCCATGGGCTGCAGCAGGCGGGCGAACTCGGCGAGCACGCGCTCGCGCAGCTCGTCCAGGCCCTCCCCCGTGGTCGCCGACACCAGCACGGCGTCGGGGTGGCGCAGCCACAGGTCGTGGCGCTGCTCCTCGTCGAGCTGGTCGGCCTTGTTGAGGACGAGGATCTGGGGCTGCTCGCCCGCGCCGATCTCCTCGAGGACCTCCTCGACGGCGCCGAGCATCATGGTGAGGTCCTCGTCCTCCGCCGCGGCGTCGACGACGTGCAGGACCAGGTCGGCCAGGCGCGTCTCCTCGAGCGTCGCGCCGAAGGCGTCCACGAGCTGGTGGGGCAGCTTGCGGATGAAGCCCACCGTGTCGGTGAAGAGGTACGGACGGCCGTCGAGGCGCGTCTGGCGCGTCGTCGGGTCCAGCGTGTTGAAGAGCCGGTCGCGGACGCTGACGTCCGACCCGGTGAGCGCGTTGAGCAGCGTCGACTTGCCCGCGTTGGTGTAGCCCGCCAGCGCGACGCGGGGCAGGTGCGCGCGCTCGCGCTCGGCGCGCATGGTCGCCCGCTGGGACTTGACCTCCTCCAGGCGGCGCTTGAGCGCCGAGATGCGGTCGCGGGCCAGGCGGCGGTCGGTCTCGATCTGCGACTCGCCGGGTCCGCGGGTGGCGAAGCCGCCGCTGGAGACGCCGCCGAGGCGCTCCAGGTGCGTCCAC
>CAXUES010000044.1:0-5823 GCA_964250185.1 uncultured Solirubrobacteraceae bacterium
GAGGTGCCCGCCCTCGCCGACCGCCTCGAGGTCGAGCTGCGCCGCGAGGGCGAGGGGTCGGTCGCCGACGCCCGGGCCCGCTGGGAGTCCGCGCACTTCCGCCTCGGGGTGCTCGACCGCCTCGCCGCCGCCGCGCGCGAGGGCGTCGAGGCGCTCTGCGAGGCCCTGGCCGCCGAGGCGCGGCGCGCGTTCGTCCGGCCGCTCCACCGGCGCGGCACGCCGCTGCGCGCGGAGGAGGCCGAGGACGCCGCGGCGCTGCGGGCGATCGAGGCGACGCTCGGGGAGCTCGCCGCGCTCGCCTCGCGGGCCCCCGGCCTCGTCGACGGGCCCGGGGACGTGCTGATCGCCCTGCGCGACGCCGAGGTCCGGCTCGGGGCCCGCGCGGCCGGCGCGGGGGAGGCCGTGTGGGTCGGCGATCCCCTCGGCATCCGCGCGCGGCGCGTGCGCGTGCTCTTCCTCTGCGCGCTGCAGGAGGGCAGCTTCCCGGCGCCGCCGCGGCCCGAGCCGCTGCTCGGCGACGCCGAGCGTCGCGCGGTCAACACGGCCTCGGGGCTGCGCCTGGACCTCCGCGAGGACGCCGGCGGCGCGGAGCGCTACCTGCTCTACGCCGCGGTGTCGCGGCCGACCGAGCGCCTGGCCCTGAGCTGGCACGCCGCCGACGACGCGGGCCGCCCGCTCACCCGCTCGCCGTTCGTGGACGACGTGCTCGCCGCGTTCGCCCCGGGCCTGGAGGAGCGCGTGGAGCACCGCGAGCTCGGCGCCGCGGGCTGGGCCGACGACGCGCTGGTGCCCACCGCCCGCGAGCGGGCGCGCAGCGCCGCGGTGGCCGCGGAGTCGCTGGAGGACGAGCCGCTCGGCCCGCTGCGCGACCCCGCGCTGCTCGCCGAGCTCGACGCGACCGAGGCGTTCTCCGCCTCGGCGCTGGAGGCCTGGCACGCCTGCCCCGTGCGCTGGTTCGTGGAGCGCCGCCTGTCGCCGACCGAGCTCGAACCCGACCCCGAGCCGCTCGTGCGCGGCGAGCTCGCCCACGCGGTGCTCGAGGACGTCCTGGGCGGCCGCGCCCGCGCGCAGGGCGCCGGGCGCGCGCTGCGCCCCGCCGACGCGCCCGTGCTGCGCGAGGCGGCGCGCGGCTCGCTCGCCCGCCTGGCCCGCCGTCACCGGCTCTCGGTGAACCCCGAGCGGCTGCGGGCGGCGCTGCACCGCCTGGAGGCCGACCTGATCGGCTACCTCGAGCAGGCCTGCGAGTCGGGCTCGCGCTACGGGCCCGAGCGCTTCGAGGTGAGCTTCGGCGGCCGGGGCGAGGGCGAGCCGCCCGCGGTGGAGGTGGGGGAGGGGCTGCGCCTGCGCGGCCGGATCGACCGCGTCGACGTCGCTCCGGACGGGACCGCGCTGCTCTACGACTACAAGGGCGCCACCGCCGCGCCGCAGGCGCGCTGGCTCGCCGACGGCAAGCTCCAGCTCGCGCTCTACCTGCGCGCGGTGCCCGCGCTGCTCGAGCTCGAGGCGGCCGGGGCGCTCTACCAGCCGCTGGCGGGTGGGGAGGACCGCCGTCCGCGCGGCGCGCTGCTGGAGGGCGCCGACCCCGGCCTGTCCACGGTGCGCGCCGACACCGTGGCGCCCGACGAGCTCCAGGCGCTGCTCGACGGCGCCCTCGACCTCGCGCTGCGGGCCGCGCGCGAGCTGCGCGCGGGCGCCCTGGAGCCGCGCCCGCGCACCTGCGGCTTCGCGGGCGGCGGCTGCGCGTACCCGTCGATCTGCCGCTCGGGGGGCCTGTGACCGTCTTCGACGAGCCGGCGCCGCCGCTCCCGGTCGTCCACGGCCTGACCCCGGAGCAGGAGGTCGCGGTCGGACAGCGCACGGGTGGGCTCCTGGTCAGCGCCAACGCGGGGTCGGGCAAGACCCGCGTGCTGGTCGAGCGCATCGTCGCGGCGGTGCTCGAGGACGGCCTCGCCGCGGGCTCGCTGCTGGCCATCACGTTCACCGAGAAGGCCGCGGGCGAGCTGCGCGCCCGTGCCCGCCGGGCCTTCCTGGACCGGGGCGCGCTGGAGGCGGCCCGCGACGTGGAGAGCGCCTGGATCTCCACGATCCACGGCTTCTGCGCCCGGGTCCTCCGCGCCCACGCGGTCGCCGCGGGCCTGGACCCGGCCTTCGTGGTCCTCGACGAGGCGACCTCCCGCGCGCTGCGCGGCGAGGCCTGGGACGCCGTCCTGGCCGCGTTCCTGGACGCGACGGGCCCCGACGCCGACGAGCGCCTGGAGCTCGTCGCGGGCTGGGGCGCCGACCGGCTGCGCCTCGCGGTGGTGGAGGTCCACGACGTGCTGCGCGCCCGCGGCCTGACCGGGCCCCGCCTGCCGCCCTACGCCCCGCCGCGCACGGTCGCGGCGGCGTGCGTCGCCCTGGACGCCGCGCGGGGCACGCTCCTGGCCGAGCTCGAGGGTGCCGGGGAGGGCGCCTCGGTCCGCGCGGCGCGCGACGCGCTGGGGGCGTGCGCGCTCGTGGTCGCCGCACCCGAGGACGTCCATGCGGGCGCCCTCGGCGCGCTGACCGTCTCCAAGCGCGGGCGGGCGCTGCAGACCCCGGCCGCCGACGCCTACCGCGCCCGCCTCGAGGAGCTCTCCCAGGCCCTCGTCGACCGCGACGCGCGCGGCGCCCACCACGCCCTCGACGAGCTCCTGCAGCGCTTCGCCGCCGCCTACGCCGAGCGCAAGGGCCTCCGCGGCGCGCTGGACTTCGAGGACCTCGAGCTGCGCGCCCGCGACCTGCTCGCAGCGCAGCCGGCGATCGCCCGGGGCTACGGGGAGCGCTTCGCCCGCGTCATGGTCGACGAGCTGCAGGACACCAACGCGCTGCAGCTCGAGCTCATCGCCGCGCTCGGGGTGCCCGACGTCTTCCTCGTCGGCGACGCGCTGCAGTCGATCTACGGCTTCCGCCAGGCCGACGTCGAGGTCTTCCGCGGCCTGCGCCGCCGCCACGCCGCCGAGGGCACCGCCCGCACCCTGACCGCGAACTTCCGCTCGCACCCCGATCTGCTCGAGCTCGTCAACGGGGCCTTCGGCGCCGACGTGCACGACGACTACGTCCCGCTGGTGGCGGGCCTCGGCGGCGCGGGCGCCGACGGGGAGCCGCCCCGCGCCGAGCTCCTGCTCGTCGACCGGGCCTGGGACGACCCCACCCAGCCCGCCGCCGCGCTCGTGCCCGCCCTGGAGGAGGGCGCCACCCCGGGCACGCGCCCCTCGCGGCTGGCCGAGGCGCGGGCCATCGCCCGGCGCCTGCGCGAGCTCGTCGACGCCGGCACGCCCGCCGGGTCGATCGCCGTGCTCGCCCGCACCGCCTCGGAGCTCGGGACGGTCGAGCGGGCGCTGCAGCGCGAGGGCCTGGCCACGCTGGCCTCCGCGGGGCGCGGCTACTGGCTGCGCCAGCCCGTGCAGGACCTGTGCTCGTGGCTGCAGGTCCTGGCCAACCCGCACGACGACCTCGCGCTGCTCGGGGTGCTCGCCTCGCCGCTCGGCGGCCTGGGCGCCGACGCGCTGGCCCACGTGGCCGCGGTCGCTCGGGCGACGCGGCGGGCGCCCTGGGAGGTGCTCGACGACCCGGCGCTGCTGGACCGCCTGGAGCGCGCGGACGCCCTGCGCCTGCGGCGCGTCGTGGCCCGCCTGCTCGCCGAGCGCGCCGACGCGCCCCGCCACCGCCTGGACGAGCTCATCGAGCGCGCGGTGCGCCTGACGGGCTACGACCTGCACGTCCTGCGCCTGCCCGGCGGGCGCCGGCGCCTGGCCAACGTCCACAAGCTGGAGGGGCTGGCCGCCGCCCACGAGGCCAGCGCGGGCCGCGACCTGCGGGGCTTCCTCGACCACGTCCGCGCGGAGGTCGACGCCGAGGCACGCGAGGCCGAGGCGCCCATCGAGCTCGGCGGCCTCCAGGCCGTGCAGCTCATGACCATCCACGCCGCCAAGGGCCTGGAGTTCGGGACCGTGGTCGTCTGCGACCTCGGCCGGCAGGCCAACGGGACGACCCCCGACGTCCTCGTGGGGGGCTCGCAGGTCGGGCTGCGCCTCGTCCGCCTCGGGGCGCCCACCGCCAACGCCCTGGCCTACGACGAGCTGCGCGCGCGGGCCCAGGCGGCCGACCGCGCGGAGGAGCGCCGCGTGCTGCACGTCGCGTTGACCCGGGCCGAGGAGCGGCTCATCCTCGCGGGCGCCGTCGACCTGGCCAGGGGCTGGCCGCGGGAGAGCACCACGGCGCCCGTGCTGTCCTGGCTCGGCCCGCGGCTCGGGGAGGACCTGCCCGCGCGGCTGGCCGCCGAGGGCGAGCTGCTCCTGGACGAGCTGCGCCCCGGCGGGCGCGTGCGGCTGCTCGCCCGGGCCGTGAGCGCCACGACCGCGCCCGAGACCCTCGGCCTGGCGGCGCCGGCCGAGGAGCAGCTCGCGCTCGACCTCGGCGGAGCCGCGGACCCGCCGCCCGCGCCCACCCCGCCGAGCGCCCGCCGCCCCGCCCGCGCGGCGGCCACCGGCGTCGCCGACGACGCCCTGGACGACCTCCCTCCCGCCCCCGCCGCTGTGGCGCCGCCCGTCCACCTCTCCTACACCTCGCTGACCGACCACGCCGCCTGCGGCTACCGCTACTACCTGCGCCGCGTGCTGGCGCTCCCCGAGGCCGAGCCGCCCCCCGAGGCGCTCGCGCTGGAGGCCCACCCCGAGGGGCTGGACCCGCGCCTGCGCGGCACGCTCATACACGCGCTCCTCGAACGCGCGCCCGACCTCACCGCACCGCCCGGCCCCGCCGACCTCGAGGCCGTGCTCGCCGCGGACGGCCGAGCGCCGCTGGAGGCCGCCCAGGCCGCCGACGTCCTCGCGCTCGCCGGGGCCTTCGCGCCGACAGCCCTGGCACGGCGGGCGCGCGACGCGCCGACCGTCCTGCGCGAGGCGGGCTTCGACCTCGCGCTGCACGCCGCCGGCGCCTCCGCCGACGCGCCCCTGCTCACCGGCGTCGTCGACCTGCTCGCCCTCGAGGCCGACGGCACCGCGCTCGTGCTCGACTACAAGTCCGACGGGCTGCCCGACGACATCGACGCCTCGGGGCTCGAGCGCCGCGTGGAGGCGCACTACGCCGCGCTGCAGGCGGGTGCCGCGCGGGTGGAGGTCCACCACGTGCACCTCGAGCGACCCGACCTGGTCGTCCGCGCGACCTACGCCGCGGCCGACGCCGGCGCCCTGCGGGCCTGGGTGCTCGACCGCGCCGCGCCGCTCCTGCGCGGGGAGTTCCCCGTCTCCCCCGAGCCCCACCTCGGGCTCTGCGCGCGCTGCCCCGGCCGGGGCACCCTGTGCTCCTGGCCGGAGGAGGAGAGCCTGCGGGTGCTGCCCGAGACCTAGGGCTTGGCGCCCGGCCCGCCGGAGGAGAGGTTGGAGTTCGGGTCGGTCGCCGCGCGCGGCGCGATGCCGGCGGGCGTGTCGATCCCGGGCGGCGGCGAGACCATCGGCGGACCGCCGCGGCCCGCGGTCTCCTCGCGCTCGATGGCGACGTTGAGCTCACCGCCGAGCAGGAACGCGTTGGCGGAGATGTAGAGCCACAGCAGCAGCGCGATCGCCGCGCCGAAGGCGCCATACGCCGCGCCGTAGCTGGAGAAGTTCTTCAGGTACAGCGCGAAGAGGGCGGAGGCGACGATCCAGATGACCACCGCGGCGATCGACCCGGGCGTGATCCAGCGGAAGCGCTTGGCCTTCACGTCGGGCGCGAGCGCGTAGATGACCCCGACCGCGGCGAAGAGGAAGACGAGCGCGACGGGCCAGCGGGCGATGGACCAGACCAACGCGGCGGTGGAGCCCA
>CAXUES010000044.1:5833-8996 GCA_964250185.1 uncultured Solirubrobacteraceae bacterium
AGGAAGAGGCACACGAGCGCGCCCCCGAAGAGCAGCAGCACCACGAGCGTCGCGCCGACGTCGGTGACCTTGCGGCGGACGAAGCCGCGGTCCTCGTCGACGGCGTTGATGACGTTCAGCGCGCGGCCCGCCGCGCCGAAGGCGCCCGAGGCGCCGTTGAGGCCGAGCAGGATCGAGAGGGCCAGCGCGAAGCCGACCGCGCCGCTGTTGGACTCGAAGAGCGTGTTGAGGCTGTCCTTGATGACGCCGGCGGTGTCGGCGCTCGCGCCGTTCTTGACCACGTAGTCGGCGGCGTCGCGGGCCAGCGACGCCTGCCCGAACAGGCCGAGCAGCGACACCGCGGTGAGCAGCCCCGGGAACAGCGACATCATCGCGTAGTAGGTCAGGCCGGCCGCGTGGTCGGTCATCCCGTGCGCGCTGTAGGTCTTGAGCGCCCGCAGGGCCACCTTCGGCCACGACGCGCGCTCGACGACCTCCCCCGCCTCGTCGGCGCTTCCCGCCGCCACTGAGCTCATCTTCCGACGGTTCCCGACGGAGGCCCCGGGCAACCCGAAGTGCGTGCTCGCCATCCTCGACATCGACGGCACGCTCGTCGACTCCAACTACCAGCACAGCCTGTCGTGGTTCCGCGCGCTGCGCGACCACGGGGTCGTCGCCCCGATCTGGAAGATCCACCGGGCCATCGGCATGGGCGGCGACCAGCTCGTCGCGCACGTCTGCGGCGACGAGGTGGAGGAGCGCCTCGGCGACCGCGTCCGGGAGACGGAGGGCGAGCGGTACTTCGAGATGATCGACGAGGTCCAGCCGCTGGAGGGCGCCCGCGAGCTCGTCCTCGAGCTCAAGCGGCGCGGGCACCAGGTCGTCATGGCCTCCAGCGCCAAGGCCGAGGAGGTCGACCACTACCTCGCGCTGCTCGGGGCGAAGGAGCTCGTCGACGACTGGACGACCTCCGCCGACGTCGAGGACACCAAGCCCGCGCCGGACCTGGTGCAGACCGCGCTGGACAAGGCGGGGGAGCGCGACGCCGTGATGGTCGGCGACACGCCGTGGGACATCGAGTCGGCCAAGGGCGCCGGCGTCGGGGTCCTCGCCGTGATGACGGGCGGCTTCAGCGAGGAGGAGCTGCGCGAGGCGGGCGCGGCCGACGTCTTCGACTCCATCCAGGCGCTCCTCGAGCGCCTGGACAAGACGCCGCTGGCCTAGGCGCTAGGCGAGGCCGGCTGCCTCGTACTCGCGCAGGAAGCCCTCGAAGAGGCGGCGATGGCCCTCCTCGTCGCGGAGGATCGCGATGACCATGTCGTTGGTGACCGGGTCGACGCCGTCGGTGACCTCGATGATCTCGTTGTAGAGCTCGATCGCGGAGGTCTCCGCGTCGATGACGCCGCGGATGACGTGGGGGATGTCGGTCTGGTGCTCGGGCGGGGCGAGCGTCGCCTGCTTGGCCACGAAGTCGACCGAGGAGGGCACGACGCCGTAGAGCTCCTTGATGCGCGCGGCGAACTGCTGCGCGTGCCCGAGCTCCTCCTGGACGTCGGTCGCGAGCGACTCGCGGATCTCCATCGCCCGGATGCCGTCGGGGTTGGTCGAGTTGGTCACGTAGTTGATGACCGTCTCGAGCTCGGCGAAGTACGCCTGCTTGAGCAGCTCCACGATCCGGTCGCGTGCCTCGGCGTTGTGGTCGGCCAGGATGCCCTGGGCCGCGTTGCTGACGGAGCTCATGCGCCCCTTGTACCCCCTGGCGCGTGAGAGCGCACGCCCAGGCGTTGCGATGAGCGTCGTCTCCGGGCATCGTCATGGGCTCATGCCCCGCGCGATCTGGACCGGCACGATCTCCTTCGGGCTCGTCACCGTCCCCGTCAAGATGTACGCCGCCGTCCAGGCCAAGACGGTGCGCTTCAACCAGCTCGACGGGGAGGACCACTCCCGCATCGCCATGAAGCGCACCAACGCGCAGTCCGGCGACGAGGTCCCCTACGAGCGGATCGTCAAGGGCTACGAGGTCTCCCCGGACCGCTACGTGGTCATCGAGCCCGACGAGCTCGCCGCGCTGGACCCCAAGAAGACCAAGACGATCGACATCGAGGGCTTCGTGGACCTCGCCGAGGTCGACCCGATCTACTTCGACCACCCCTACTACCTCGTGCCGGGCACGGGCGGCGCCAAGCCGTACCGGCTGCTGGTGGACGCCATGGCCCAGACCAACCGGGCGGCGATCGCGCGGGTGGTCATCCGCTCCAAGGAGCAGCTCGTCGCGCTGCGCTCGATGGGCGACGTGCTGACCATGAACACGATGGTCTTCCACGACGAGGTCGTGGACGCGAGCTCGCTCGACGAGGTCCCGGCCGCCGGGGACGTCGAGGCGCGGCCCGCCGAGCTCAAGATGGCCGCCCAGCTCGTGGATTCCCTCGCCGAGCCCTGGGAGCCCGAGAAGTACCGCGACTCCTACCGCGACCAGGTCATGGACCTCATCGAGCGCAAGGCCGCGGGGGAGGAGATCGCCGTGCAGCCCGCCGCCGAGGCCGCCAGCGCGCCGGTGCCCGACCTCATGGCGGCGCTCAAGGCGTCGCTGGACAACGTGCGCGGCGCCTCGGGCTCGGCCGACGACGCCCCCGCGCCGAAGAAGCGGGCCCCGGCCAAGAAGGCCCCGGCGAAGAAGGCGCCGGCGAAGAAGCCCACGGCGGCGAAGGCCAAGGAGCCCGCCGCCAAGAAGTAGAGCTGCATGAGGAACTCGTCCGTTCGGGCGTGAGGAGCCGTCGCATGGGGGAGGGGCTCCCTCATGCACCAGCGCACCCTCCTCGGCCTCGGCGCATCCGCCGCCGCCGCCCTCGCCATCCTCCCCGCCGGCGCCTCCGCCCAGGTCGCCCCGACCGTGAGCGTCACGCCCGGCGCCTGCATCTCGGGCATCACCGGGATCGAGACGTCCGTGACCGTCGCGGGCTACCCGCCCAACACCGCGATCGACATCACGCCCGGCACGGGCGGCGGTGGCGGCTCGATCCTCACCGACGCGACGGGCGCCGGCACGGACGGCCTCGGCATCAGCAACGCGGTGGCCGGCGAGACCGAGGCGTTCACCGACTCGACGCTGACCTTCACCCCGAGCGCCTCGGCCGGCCTGCCGCCCATCGTGGTCCCGGTCCGCTTCATCAACGCGGGCGCGGCC
>CAXUES010000044.1:9006-9465 GCA_964250185.1 uncultured Solirubrobacteraceae bacterium
TTCGCCGGCTTCGCCCAGGAGGGCCAGCCCATCTACGGGCACGTCCGCTACAAGGGCAAGACCGTGCGCAACTACCGCTTCGGCACCGCCGGGACCTGCGGCGCGCTGAGCAAGAAGGCGCCGTCGCTGCCCGTCAGCCGCCGCTCGCTGAAGACCGGCAGCTACACGATCCAGTTCGACACGAGCAAGACCTACAAGCGCAACAAGGACTTCCCGACCTACAAGACCACGGTCTTCCTGCGGCCCGTCAAGCGCTAGGCATCGTCCGGCAGGAACGACGCCGCGATCTGGGCGCGGTCGTACCCCGCGCCCAGGCAGGCCAGCAGCTTCATCCGCGCGGCCTGCGGCGACAGCGCGCCCGCGGCCACGGCCACGGCGCGCACGTCCGCCTCGCAGCCCTCGAAGCCGTAGGTCTCGTAGAGGATCGAGCCACGCGCCGGGCGGGTGGTCGCGACCACC
>CAXUES010000044.1:9475-12849 GCA_964250185.1 uncultured Solirubrobacteraceae bacterium
GGGCCGACGTGGCCCGCGCCGAGCGTCTCGATGACGCAGCCCTGCGCGTCGGTCGCGCGGACCGCCTCGAGCAGGCCGCCGTCGTCCCCGAGCCACGTCGGCACGATCGGCACGCGCACGTCGAGGTGCTCCGGCACGATCGCCGGCCGGCGCACGGGGAAGGCGCCGATGTTCACGCGGCCCTCGTGGACCACGCCGATCGCGCCCGTGTGCGGGGAGCCGAAGGGCTCGGCCGCCGTGGAGTCGATCTTGCGCACGTCGCGCGCGGGGTGCACGCGCCCGGCGAAGACGACGACGACCCCGAGCCCCTCGCCGGCCACGGAGGCGGCGAGGGCGACCGCGTCGGCCAGGTTGGCCGGGCCGTCGGCGCCCGGGGCGCTGGCCGGGCGGATGGCACCCGTGAAGACGATGGGCGGCGCGCCGGCGTAGAGGACGTCGGTCAGCATCGCCGTCTCCTCCAGGGTGTCGGTGCCGTGGGTCACCACGACGCCGCGGCCCTCCTCGGCCTCGGCGACGGCGGCGCGGGCGATGGCCAGGGCGTCGGGCGTGTCCAGGTGGGAGCCGGGGAGGTTGCGCACCGAGGTGATGCGCAGGTCGGGCACGGCGGCCAGCGCGGGCACGGCGGCCACCAGCGCGTCGCCGTCGAGGGCGGGCACCGCCATGCGATCGCCGGACATGGCGATCGTGCCGCCGGTGGACAGGACGGTGACGGGACGCTGCATCGAGGCTCCGACCCTACGAGCGCGTCCCCGACGCGCCGTCGACCCACGGTCCACATCGGGCGCCCGCGACCCCGCCGGGCGGGCGCGGGGAGCCGCCCTGCCCGCTGGTAATCTCCGCTCGCCCTCGGGATCCTCGGGGGGAGCACCCCCTCGGCTCGAGAGCGCACCCACATATGACCTCCCTCTCCTCGCGGCCTGGCGCCGACGGCCTCTACGACCCCCGCTACGAGCACGACGCGTGCGGCGTGGCGATGGTGGCCCGGCTCGACAACGACGCCAGCCACCAGGTGGTGGTCTCCGCCCTGGAGGCGCTGGACAACCTGGAGCACCGCGGCGCCGAGGGCGCCGACACCCGCACGGGCGACGGCGCGGGCATCCTCGTCCAGCTCCCGGACGCGTTCCTGCGGGCCGTCTGCGAGTTCGAGCTGCCCGAGCGGGGCCGCTACGCGGTGGCGATGTGCTTCCTGCCGCGCGACCAGGCCCGTCGCGAGCAGATCGAGCGCCTGCTGGAGCTCAACGTCCGCGTGGAGGGCCAGCGCGTGCTGGGCTGGCGCGACGTGCCCGTCGACGAGGCGCACGTCGGCGCGACCGCCGAGCGCTCGCGCCCGCACATCCGCCAGCTGCTCATCGAGGCCGGCCCCGGCTTCGACCAGGACCAGGACGCCTTCGAGCGCAAGCTCTACGTGATCCGCCGGATCGTCGAGCTCGCCTGCGGGCCCGACTTCTACGCCCCCTCGTTCTCGAGCCGCACGCTCGTCTACAAGGGGATGCTCATCTCCCACCAGCTCCACGGCTTCTTCCCGGACCTGCGCGACGAGCGCTTCGCCTCGGCCCTCGCGCTCGTCCACTCGCGCTTCTCCACGAACACCTTCCCGAGCTGGGACCTGGCCCACCCGTTCCGCGTGATCGCCCACAACGGCGAGATCAACACGCTGATGGGCAACAAGAACTGGATGCGGGCGCGCGAGTCGCAGCTCGCCTCGGAGCTCTTCGGCGGCGACCTGCAGAAGGTCGTGCCGATCGTCCGCGAGGGCGGCTCGGACTCCGCCACGTTCGACAACGTCCTCGAGCTGCTCATGCTCGCGGGCCGCTCGCTGCCCCACGCGGTGATGATGATGATCCCGGAGGCCTACGCCGGCCGGGACGACCTGCCGGAGCACCTCAAGGGCTTCTACGCGTTCCACTCGACCTTCATGGAGCCGTGGGACGGGCCCGCGGCGGTCTGCTTCACCGACGGCCGCGTCGTCGGGGCCACGCTGGACCGCAACGGCCTGCGTCCCGGCCGGTGGGCCGAGACCAAGGACGGCCTGGTCATCCTCGGCTCCGAGGCCGGCATGCTCGGCATCCGCCCCGAGCGCATCAAGCGCCTCGGCCGCCTCGCCCCGGGCAAGCTCTTCCTCGTCGACCTCGAGGCGGGGCGCATCGTCCCCGACGCCGAGGTCAAGGAGGAGGTCGCCACCCAGGAGCCCTACGGCGACTGGTTCGCCGACCACGTCGTGCACTTCGACGACCTCCCGGTCAAGGAGCCCACGTCGATCACGCGCTACCCCGCCCGGGTGCGCCAGCAGGCCTTCGGCTGGTCCCAGGAGGACCTCCGCGTGCTCATCGCCCCGATGGCGGCCAGGGGCGAGGAGCCCCTGGGCTCCATGGGGATCGGCGGCGAGGGCAACCTGCTGGAGGCCAAGCCGACCCACGCGCGGCAGATCGCGATGACGCAGCCCATCCTGCGCACGCACGAGCTCGAGACGCTGCGCCAGGTCGACCACCCGAGCTTCCGCTCGCACACCATCGACATCACCTGGGACCGCGCCCAGGGGCCCGCGGGGCTCACCGCCCGCCTGGCCAACATCAACGACGAGGCCTACGACGCCGTCCGCGCGGGCGTGAACATCCTCATCCTCTCCGACCGCCGCATCGCCGACGACCGGGTGCCGATCCCCTCGCTGCTGGCCGTCGCCGCGGTGCACAACCACCTCGTGCGCGAGGGCAACCGCCTGCAGACCGGCCTGGTCCTCGAGTCGGGCGAGCCCCTCGAGATCCACCACTTCGCGACGCTGCTCGGCTACGGCGCCAGCGCCGTGAACCCCTACCTGCTCTTCGAGGCCATCGGCGCCCTCGTGGGCGAGGGCCGCGTGGCCGGCATGGACGTCGGCGACGTCGACCAGGCCGAGCGCAACGTCGTCAAGGCGATCGGCAAGGGCCTGCTCAAGACGATCTCCAAGATGGGGATCTCGACGGTGCAGTCCTACTCGGGCGCGCAGATCTTCGAGGCCGTCGGCCTGGACCACTCGGTCATCGACCGCCACTTCACGGGCACGGCGTCGCGGATCGGCGGCATCGACATGCCGACGATCGCCCAGGACGCGCTGGACCGCCACGCCCGCGGCTTCGCGCTGGCCGAGGACCTGCTCCCGGTGGGCGGCGTCTACGCCTGGCGCCGCGACGGCGAGCACCACATGTGGAACCCGGAGACGATCGCCGCGCTGCAGCACAGCGTCCGGGCGAACGGCGCCGCTCCGGAGAAGTACGAGGAGTACGCCAAGCTCGTCAACGAGGAGGCGACCCGCAAGGCGACCCTCCGCGGGCTGCTGAAGTTCCGCACCGAGGGCCGCGAGGCCATCGACATCGACGAGGTCGAGCCGGCCAAGGAGA
>CAXUES010000045.1:0-7732 GCA_964250185.1 uncultured Solirubrobacteraceae bacterium
GGCATGGGCCGGGGGCCGCGCCGGGCGCGTGCGCTGCAGGCGCTTGCCGCCGTCGGCATGTCCGACCGCACCGGCCATCTGCCCTCCGAGCTCTCCGGCGGCCAGCAGCAGCGCGTCGCGATCGCGCGGGCGGTCGTCACGAACCCGTCGCTCGTGCTCGCCGACGAGCCGACCGGCGCGCTCGACTCGCGCTCGACCGCCGACGTCCTCGACATCTTCGAGGATCTCCACGACGAGGGCCGCACCGTCGTCGTCATCACCCACGAGCACGAGGTCGCCGAGCGTGCCGAGCGCGTCATCGAGCTCGCCGACGGCCGCGTGCGCTCCGACCGAAGCGTCCACGCGTGAACGCGGTCGAGACCTTCCGCATCGCCCTCGGCGGCATCACCGCCAACGCGCTGCGCTCGGTGCTGACGATCCTCGGGATGACGATCGGCGTCGCCTCGGTGATCGTGCTCGTCGCCGTCGGCAACGGCTCCAAGCAGCAGGTGCAGGCCTCGATCAACGCGCTCGGGACCAACGTCCTGCTCGTCCAGGCCCAGGGCGCGCGCTTCGGGCCCGGCGGGGGTGGCGGGGGTGCGAGCGTCACGCTCACCCAAGCCGACGCGACCGCGCTGCAGAACGACTTCGATGCGCCCGACGTCAAGAGCGTCGCGCCGGCGGTCACCGCGCAGAGCGCGTCGCTCGTCGCCAGCGACACGAGCTACACCCCCTCGACGTTCGTCGGCACCACGCCCGACTACCTCGGCGCGCGCTCCTACGACATCGCGTCCGGTGCGGCGTTCACGACCGCCGACGTCTCCAAGCACGCGAAGGTCGCGGTCATCGGCCCGACGGTCGCCTCGAGCCTCTTCGCCGGGACGAGCCCGGTCGGCCAGCAGGTGAAGGTCGACGGGACGTCGTTCACCGTCGTCGGCGTGACGAAGGCGAAGGGCTCCAACGGCACCCAGGACCAGGACGACGTCGTCTTCGCGCCGCTGACCGCGGTGCAGGACGCGGTCACCGGCTACGGGTCGCTGAGCTCGATCGTCGTGCAGGCGAAGTCGGCCGGCGCGCTCGACGCCGCACAGGCCGAGGTCGAGTCGATCATCGAGACGCGCCACGACATCACCGACACGACCAACCCCGGCTTCCAGGTCATCAACCAGGGCTCGGTGCGCGCCGCCTCGGACTCGAGCACGGACGTCTTCACGACGCTGCTCGGCGCGGTCGCCGCGATCTCGCTGCTCGTCGGCGGGATCGGCGTGATGAACATCATGCTCGTCTCGGTGACCGAGCGGACGCGCGAGATCGGCATCCGCAAGGCGATCGGCGCGCGACGCGGCGACGTGCTCGCCCAGTTCCTCTGCGAGGCGCTGCTGCTCTCGCTCGCCGGCGGCGTGGTCGGCGTGCTCGTCGGCCTGGGCGTCAGCCGCATCACGATCGCCGGGGTCCGCCCGGACGTCGTCGGGTCCTCCATCGTCCTCGCCCTCGCCGCGGCGGGCCTCTCCGGGCTCGTCTTCGGGACCTACCCCGCGGCCCGCGCAGCGCGGCTGCGGCCGGTCGACGCGCTGCGCTTCGAATGACCACCACCCCCGACAGGAGCCGGCCATGACCGACGTCCGCCACGAGCCCGAGCCCGCCTACTACCACGACGACGAGGGCCCGCTGGACGAGGAGCGCCTCGACGAGCGCCCGGCCCGGCCGCGGCGCAGGCTGCTCACCCCGGTGCGCGCGCTGCTCGCGGCGGTGGTCCTCGTGGCGCTCGGCTTCCTGGGCGGCGTGGAGCTCCAGAAGGGCCAGGGCGCGGGCACCACGGCCACGGCGGCGGCGGGCACGGGGCGCTTCGGCGCGGCGGCCGGTGGCGCCCGCGCGGGCGGCGGCGCCGCCGCGGCGAGCGGGACCTCGGGGACGGTGGCCTCCAAGCGCGGCTCGGTCCTCTACGTGACGACCGCGGACGGCACGACGGTCCGCGTGCGCACCGACGACGACGCGACGGTCACCCGCACGGCGGCCACGAGCGGCAAGGGCATCTACCCCGGCGACACGGTCGTGGTGGCGGGCGCGGCGGGCGCCAACGGGACCGTCAAGGCGACCTCGGTGACCGCGACGGCGAAGGGGACGACCGCCGCGGCGGGTCCCGGCGGCTTCGGCGGCGGCGGCTTCCCGGGCGCCGGGGCGGGCGGCCCGCCGTCCGGAGCGCCGGCCGGCGGTTGAGCCCTGCCACGATCGGGGGGATGACCAGCACCGCCTCCCCGTCGATCCGCCCGGCCACGGAGGCCGACGCGCCCGGCCTCGCCGCGCTCGTGCAGTCGGCCTACCGGGGCATCGCCAGCCGTGCGGGGTGGACGACGGAGGCCGACCTGCTCGACGGCGACCGCATCGGGGTCGACGAGGTGGCCGAGCTGACCACGGCGCCCGGGTCGCTCCTGCTCGTGGTCGACGACGAGGAGGGGCCGCTCGCCTGCTGCAACGTGCAGGACCGCGGGGACGGCCTCGCCTACTTCGGCCTCTTCGCCGTCCGGCCGGGCGCGCAGGGCGGCGGGATCGGGCGGACCGTGCTCGCCGAGGCCGAGCGCCGCGCCGTCGAGGCCTTCGGGGCGCGGACGCTCGAGATGACCGTCCTGACCTTCCGCGGCGAGCTCATCGCCTGGTACGAGCGCCGCGGCTACGAGCGCACGGGCGAGGAGCGCCCGTTCCCGGCCGCCGCGCTGGCCCACGCCAAGCGCGACGACCTGCGCTTCGCGGTGCTGCGCAAGGAGCTCGACCACCTCGGCCTCGCGACGCTCCACGCGCGGCACTCGGAGAAGTGGACGGGCCACGACCCGGACGTGCTCGTCTCGACGATCGCCGAGATGGACCTGCCGCTCGCGCCGCCCGTGGCCGCGGCGCTGCACGCCGCGATCGACCGCCACGACCTCGGCTACGCGCCCCCGGCGCCCGCGTCCCTGCGCGAGGCCTTCGCCGCGTGGGCGCAGCGCCGCCTGGGCTGGACCGTCGACCCGGGGCAGGTGACCACCGTCCCGGACGTCATGACCGGCCTGGTGGAGCTCATCCGGGTCATGACGGTCCCGGGGGAGGCGATCGCCTTCGCCACGCCGGCCTACCCGCCCTTCCTGACGGAGTTCGGCGAGGCCGGCGTGCAGCCCCTCGAGGTCGCGCTGCGCGCCGACGGGTCGCTCGACCTCGACGCGCTGGACGGCATCCTCGCCGGCGGCGCCCGCGTGCTCGTGCTCAGCAACCCCCACAACCCGACGGGACGGGCGCTCCCGCGCACCGAGCTCGAGGCGATCGCCGAGCTCTGCGCCGCCCACGGCGCCTGGGTGCTGGCCGACGAGATCCACGCGCCGCTCGTGCTCGACGGCGCCGCGCACACGTCGTGGCACGAGGTGTCCGCCGCAGCGCGGGAGCGCTCCGTCGTGCTCACCTCGGCCTCCAAGGCGTTCAACCTGGCCGGGCTCAAGACCGCCTTCGCGGTCACCGCGAGCGTCCACGCGCGCGAGCTCGTCGCCCGCCTGCCCGCCGACCTGCCCGCGCGGTGCGGCCTGCTCGGCCACGTCGCCGCGGAGGCCGCCTTCCGCGAGGGCGACGCGTGGCTGGACGGGGTGCTCCGCCTGCTCGGTGAGAACCGCGCGCTGCTGGGCGAGCGCCTCGCCGCCGAGCTGCCCGGCGTCGTGTGGACGCCGCCGCAGGCGACCTACCTCGCGTGGCTGGACTGCCGCGCGCTGGCTCTGGGCGACGACCCCGCGGCGACCTTCCTGGAGCGCGGGCGCGTCGCGCTCAGCCCCGGCCTGGACTACGGCTTCCCCGGCGCCGGGCACGTGCGGCTGAACTTCGGCACGAGCCCGGAGCTCGTGGCCGAGGCCGTCGCGCGGATGGCCCGCGCCATCGACTGAACGGTGGCGTTCACGCCTCCGGCAGGTGTGAGATGGTGTCCCGCATGAACGTCGCCGAACGCGGGATGGGCCTCGGGCTGCGGGCCCTGGGCGGGCTCTCGGGCCTGGAGGTGCTCGACCGGACCGGGCTGCGCGAGCCGATGAAGAAGCTGATCTTCCGCGCCTCGCGCGACGGCTTCCGCACGGCCACCGTCGCGGGGCGGGCCTTCTCGGGCGCCGCGTCGCTCGGCCGGCCGGCGCGCCAGCGGACGGGCGGCGACCCGGGCCTCTTCGACCTCACGCCGACCGACGAGCAGGAGATGCTCCAGGAGGCCTTCGGCGAGTTCGCCGCGGCCCGCCTGCGGCCGGTCGCCGAGGAGGCCGACCGCACCGCGACGCTCCCCGACGGCCTCGACGCCGAGGTCACCGAGCTCGGCGCGACGATGCTCGGCATCCCCGAGCAGCTCGGCGGCGCGCTGGAGGAGGCCTCGGCGGTCACGAGCGTCCTGGTGGCCGAGCGCCTGGCCCACGGCGACCTCGGCCTCGCCTTCGCCCTGCTCGCGCCGGCGGCGGTGGCCACCGCGCTCTCGCGCCACGGCGACGCCGACCAGCAGGCCCGCTACGTCACGCCGTTCGCGGGGGAGGACCCGCCCGTCGCCGCCCTCGCGCTGCTGGAGGACGGCGCGCTGGCCGACCCGCTGGAGCCCGCGACCACCGCCGAGCGCACCGAGGCGGGCGGCTACGTCCTGCGCGGGGCGAAGGCGCTCGTGCCGCGTGCCGCCGCCGCGGAGGTCCTCGTGGTCTCCGCCACGCTCGACGGGCTCGGCCGGCTCTTCGTGGTCGAGGCGGGGGAGCCGGGGCTGTCCACGTCGCCCGAGCCGGCCATCGGCCTGCGCGCCGCCCAGACCGCCGCGCTGCACCTCGACGGGGTCGAGCTGCAGGCGCACGCCCTCGTGGGCGGCGACGACGCGTTGCGCGACGTCGTCCGCCGGGCCCGGCTGGCCTGGTGCGCGCTCGCGGTGGGCTGCTGCCAGGCCGTCCTGGACCACGTCATCCCCTACGTCCAGGAGCGCGAGGCCTTCGGCGAGGCGATCGCCGACCGCCAGGCCGTCGCGTTCATGGTCGCCGACATCTCGGTGGAGCTCGAGGGGCTGCGGATGGCGACCTACCGCGCCGCGTCGTCGCTGGACGCGGGGCGCGACGCCGCCCGCGAGATCGCCCTGGCCCGCCAGCTCGTCAGCGACAAGGCCATGCGGATCGGCTCGGACGGCGTCCAGCTGCTCGGCGGCCACGGCTACGTCCACGAGTACCCCGAAGAGCGGTGGTACCGCGACCTGCGGGCCGCCGGGACCATGGAAGGAGCGCTGCTCGTCTGATGATCGCCCTCGACGACCCCAGGAAGTTCAAGGGCCTGGTGGCCCAGGCCCACCAGGTCGCCCAGGAGGTGCTGCGCCCCGTCTCGCGCAAGTACGACCGGGCCGAGCACGCCTACCCCTCGGAGCTCGACGCGCTCTCGGCCCTCGTGGAGGGCATGGACGCCGCCGGCTCGCACGGCGCGGGCGCCACCGGCGTCAGCGCCGAGAAGGCCGCCGACCCGACGAGCGGGGGCGACACCCCGAACGGCGCCGGACGGATCCGCAACGGCTCCAACCTCTCCACGGTGCTGAGCATCATGGAGATGGCTTGGGGCGACGTCGGCCTCCTGCTCTCCATGCCGGGCCAGGGCCTGGGCAACGCGGCGATCGCCTCGGTGGCCAACGACGAGCAGCTGGAGAAGTACGGCGGCCGCTGGGCCTCCATGGCCATCACCGAGCCCGAGGCGGGCTCGGACTCCGCCGCGATCCGCACCACGGCGCGCCTGGAGGGCGACGAGTACGTCCTGGACGGCGAGAAGATCTACGTCACCGCGGGCGACCGCTGCGAGCTCGTGGTCGTCTGGGCGACGCTCGACCGGTCCGTCGGCCGGGCGGCGATCAAGTCGTTCATCGTCGAGCGCGACAACCCGGGCCTGCACCTCGAGCGCTTGGAGCACAAGCTCGGCATCCGCGCCTCGGACACCGCGGCCTTCCGCCTCGTCGACTGCCGCGTGCCCGCCGACGCCCTCCTCGGCTCACCCGAGGTCGACATGAAGAAGTCGTTCGGCGGGGCCATGAAGACGTTCGACAACACGCGCCCGATGGTCGCCGCCATGGCGGTCGGCCTGGCCCGCGCGTGCCTGGAGGAGACCCGCCGCCTCGTCGCCGAGGCGGGTGTGGAGGTCGACTACGACCGCCCCGCGCTGCACCAGCACGCGGCCGCCGCCGAGCTGCTCGCGCTGGAGGCCGACTACGAGGCCGCGCGGCTGCTGACGCTGCGCGCGGCGTGGATGGCCGACAATGGCAAGCCCAACTCCGTCCCCGCCTCGCAGTCCAAGGCGAAGGCCGGCCGCGTCGGCACCGACGTCGCGCTGCGCTGCGTGCGCCTCGCCGGCTCGCTCGGCCTGAGCGAGGCGGCGCTCCTGGAGAAGTGGGCCCGCGACGCGAAGATCCTCGACCTCTTCGAGGGCACCCAGCAGATCCAGCTGCTCATCATCGCCCGGCAGCTGCTCGGGCGCACCAGCTCCCAGCTGAAGTAGCGCGCCCGAGCGGGGTCCTACCTGACCGGGGCGATCGTCCCGGTCAGGTGCGTCGTGCCCTTGCCCTTCGCGTCGCCGACGCGGAAGGCGCTGCCGTCCGCGGAGGCCTCGAAGGCCACGGAGCCCGGCAGCAGGATCGGCTTGCGGAAGCTGACCTCCACCGCGAAGGCGTCCGGCAGCTGCGCGTCCAGCGCGGCCAGGCAGCGAGCCTTCGTCCACATGCCGTGCGCGATGGCCCGCGGGAAGCCGAGCAGCTTGGCCGCGTAGGGGTTCGTGTGGATCGGGTTCTGGTCGCCCGAGGCCGCGGCGTAGCGCCGGCCCAGGTCGGCGGGCAGCCGCCACACGGCCTCCTGGCGCAGCGCGGGCGCCGCGTCCGGGTCGCTCTTGACCCGCTCGCCCTCGCCGCCGCCGCGCGCGAGGTAGGCCGAGGCGTCCTCCCAGATGAGCTCGCCGCCCACCCGCACCTCGCTGACCAGCGTCACCTGCCGCCCCGCCGGGACCTTCTCGATCGGCTGGGCGTGCACCCGCAGGTCGTAGGTCTCGCCGACGCGCAGGGGACGGTGCTGGACGATCCGGTTGGTCACGTGGACCAGGCCGAGCGGGGTGAACGGGAAGTCCCCCCGGGTCATGAGGTCCATCTGCAGGCCGAACGCCCCGACGTGCGGGTACGTCGCCGGCACCGCGTCGCGCAGCGTGAAGCCGCAGGTGCGGGCGTAGCGGGCGAGCTCGCCGACGTCGACGGTGACGCCCGTGCGCTCCAGGACCGCGTCGGGGACCGCGCTCGCCCCGCCCGGGACGAACGGCAGCCGGGAGAGCCCCGGCAGCGCGCCGCCGACGGCCTTGGCGTAGGTGCTCAGACCGGCCACTCCTACGCGCCGATCAGGTTCTGGCCGCACACGCGCAGCACGTTGCCGGTCACGCCGGCCGAGGCCGGGCTGGCCATCCAGGCGATGGTCTCGGCCACGTCGACGGGGAGCCCGCCCTGCTGCACCGAGTTGATGCGCCGGCCGACCTCGCGCGGGGCGACGGGCATCGCCGCGGTCATGGCCGTCTCGATGAACCCGGGGGCGATCGCGTTGATGGTGATCTCCTGCTCGGCGAGCACGGGCGCGAGCGCCTGCACCATGCCGACGATCCCCGCCTTGGACGTGGCGTAGTTCGTCTGGCCCTTCGCCCCGGCCAGCCCGTTCATGGAGGACATCGAGACGATGCGCGATCCCGGCTTGAGCGCCTTGGCGGCCAGGAGCGCGTCGTCGATGCGCTC
>CAXUES010000045.1:7742-12828 GCA_964250185.1 uncultured Solirubrobacteraceae bacterium
TCCTGGGCGATGAGGTTGACGTCCAGGACGAGGTCCCACTGGCCGTCGCCCATCCCGGCCACCGTCTTGTCGCGGGTGATCCCCGCGTTGTGCACGACGACGTCGACGCCGCCGTGCTCGGAGGCCAGCTGCGCGGCGAGCGCCTGCGGGGCGTCGTCGGCGGTGATGTCCAGCTCGATCGACGAGCCGCCGAGCGACTCCATGAGCGTGCGCAGGTCGTCGCCCAGCGCCGGCACGTCGAGGCCGATGACGTGCGCGCCGTCGCGGGCGAGCACCTCGGCGATCGAGGCGCCGATGCCGCGCGAGGCGCCTGTGACCAGCGCGGTCTGCCCGTCGAGGGGGCGCTCCCACTCGATCGCGGGCTGGGTCCGGTCGGTGGTGCCCACCCGGACGACCTGCCCGGAGACGAAGGCCGACTTGGCGCTGAGCAGGAAGCGCAGCGTGGAGTCCAGGCGGTCCTCGGCGCCCGGGGCGACGTAGACGAGCTGGACGGTGGAGGCGGCGCGCGCCTCCTTGCCCAGCGAGCGCGTGAAGCCCTCCAGCGCGCGCTGCGCGGTGGCCTCGCGCGGGTCGGCGGCGTCCTCGGGCGCGGTGCCGAGCACGACGACGCGGCCCTGGCCCTTCAGCGTGCGGATCGCCGGGTGGAAGAAGCGGTGCAGCGCGGCGAGCTGCTCGCTCGTCCTGATCCCCGTCGCGTCGAACACGAGCGCCTTGAAGCGCTCGCCGCTGGGCTGCTCGGGGTTCCAGACGCCCGCGTCGAGGTCGGCGGCGGCCAGCGCGCTGCGCAGCTCGTCCTGCAGCGGCGAGGCGGCGGCGATCTCCGCGTGGGCGAGGATCCGGCCGATGGACGCGGCCAGGCGGCCGCCGGGGGCGGCGCCGAGCAGCGCGACGCCGTCCAGCACCGGGTCGCCGGGCGACCAGCGCCTGATCGGCGTCGGGACCGGCAGGCCGACGTTGCCCGCGACGAGCTTGCCGACGGGCGAGTTGGTGAGCTGGGTGTAGAGGTCGGGCATGTGGGGCTCCTTGACCTAGGCCGCTTCGAGGATCGCGACGACGCCCTGGCCGCCGGCCGCGCAGATGGAGATGACGCCGGACGCGCCGGGGCCCTTCTCGTGCAGGGCCTTGGCCAGCGAGGCGACGATGCGCCCGCCGGTCGCGGCGAACGGGTGGCCCGCGCCGAGCGAGCCGCCGTGGACGTTGAGCTTGTCGGTCGGGATGGCGCCCAGCGGGGCGTCCAGGCCGAGGCGCTCCTTGCAGAAGACCGGGTCCTCCCACGCGGCCAGCGTGCACAGCACCTGGGCGGCGAAGGCCTCGTGGATCTCGTAGAAGTCGAAGTCCTGCAGCGACTTGCCCGCCTTGGCGAGCATGCGCGGCAGCGCGTAGGCGGGCGCCATGAGCAGGCCCTCCTCGCCGTGGACGTAGTCGACGGCCGCGGTCTCGGCGTAGGTCAGGTGCGCGAGCACCGGGAGGTCGTGGGCGGCGGCCCACTCGTCCGAGCCGAGCAGGACCGCCGAGGCGCCGTCCGACAGCGGCGTGGAGTTGCCCGCGGTCATCGTGCCGTTGGCCCCGCCGAAGACCGGCTTGAGCTTGGACAGCTTCTCCACCGACGAGTCGGGGCGCAGGTTCTGGTCGCGCTCCTGGCCGAGGAACGGCGTCATGAGGTCCTCCTGCCAGCCCGTGTCGTAGGCGACGGCCAGGCGCTGGTGCGAGCGCGCGGTGAGCTCGTCCTGCGCCTCGCGGGTGATGCCCCACTCCTTGGCCATCAGCGCGGTGTGCTCGCCCATGGAGAGCCCGGTGCGGGGCTCCTCGTTGCGCGGCGTGGAGGGCACGAGCCAGTTCGGGCGGATCTTCGTCAGGAGCTTCAGGCGCTGGGCCGTCGTCTTGGCCCGGTTGGCCTCCAGCAGCGCGTGGCGCAGCTCCTCGTTGACGGCGATGGGGGCGTCGGAGGTCGTGTCCGTGCCGCCCGCGATGCCGGCGTCGATCTGGTTGAGCGCGATCTTGTTGGCCACGAGGATCGTCGCCTCCAGGCCGGTGCCGCAGGCCTGCTGCACGTCGTAGGCCGGGGTCTCGGGCGCCAGGCGGGAGCCCAGGACGACCTCGCGGGTGAGGTCGCGGTCTCGGGAGTGCTTGAGCACCGCGCCGGCCACGACCTCGCCGAGGCGCTCCCCGGCGATGCCGGCGCGCTCCACGAGGCCCTCGATCGCCGCGGAGAGCATGTCGGTGTTCGACGCCTCGGCGTAGGGGCCGTTCGAGCGGGCGAACGGGATGCGGTTGCCCGCGATGATCGCGGCGCGGCGGGGCTGGTTCTCGCCGGCGCTGTCGCGCTTGGTCGCTTCGGTCCGGCGGGGGGCGGGGCTCACGGTGCTGCTCCTTCGGTGGGGTCGGGCGGTGCTGATGCGGCGTCGGGGCGGTGCGCTCCACGCACGCGCTCGCGGAGGCCGGGGGAGACGGTGGCGACGAGGAGGTCGGCGGCCTCGTCGGCGGACATGGCGCCCGTGCGCAGCCACCAGCGCGCGAGCGACTCGACGGCGCCGAGGAGCGCCTCGGAGAGCGCCTCGACCTCGAGCCGCGCGGCTTCGCGGTGCTCCGCGTCGATGAGCTCGACGAGCGCGGCGGCGATGAGGCGGCCCATGCGCTCGCGGTGCTCCGCGACGCGCAGGGCGACCGCGCCGTCGATGGGCGCGGTCTCGGCGAAGAGCACGCGCCAGGCGTCGCGGTCGGTGTCCACGAAGGAGAAGAACGCGCCCACGGCGGCGCGGAAGCCCTCGTCGGGGGTGCCGGCCGACTGGATCGCCGCGAGCGTGAGCGTCTGGAGGCGGGTGCTCGAGCGGTCGACGCCGGCGAGGTAGAGCTGCTCCTTGTTGCCGACGTAGGCGTAGAGCAGCGGCTTGGTGACGCCGACCTCGGCGGCGACGTCGTCCATGGTCACCGAGGCGAAGCCGCGGCGCGCGAAGAGCGCGTGGGCGGCGTCCAGGATCTGGCGCTCGCGCTCGGCGCGGGGCAGCCGGGTGCGGCGGGGGGTGTCCGAGGGCGGGCGGACCATGTCCTGCGGCGGAGGTTACCGACATGGAAGTTTCTAGGTCGGTAACAACGCGGTGTCGGTCGCCGGACCGATCGCCGTCCGGGGTCGTCCGATCGGTCGGCCGGGGCTGGCCGGTCCGCCGACCCCCCTGACGCCTCGTGAACTCGGCGATCGGATCTACTTGCGCGAGCAAGCATCTCCTTGCGTGTGCAACGACCCGATGGAGCGGTCATGTCCACCGCCACCGTCCGCCGCAGCCCCCTCGTCGTCGCGCTCCTCGCCGCCCTCGCGCTGCTCCTGGCGCCGGCGGCGGCCCGGGCCGACGCGGGTCCCGTGGCCGTCGGCGGCGCCGACCTGCAGACGGCGGTCACCGTCGCGCAGCAGCACTGGGGCGCGGTGCCCTGCGGCGGTGCGGTGGCGCTCTCCTGGTCGGCCGACGCCGACCCGCTGCACAACGCCGCGGCGAGCTGGTCCAACCCGGTCGACCTCTACAGCGCGCCCGAGCGCAACCAGGCCTGCGCCATCGAGCTGAACTCCAACGCGTCCTGGACCTGGCCCAAGCTCTGCACCGTCGTCGCCCACGAGATGGGCCACCTGCTCGGCCACCAGCACTCGGCCGATCCGACCGACCTCATGGCCCCCATCTACGCCGCGCCGCTGCCCGCCTGCGCCACGCTGGCCGAGCCCGAGGGCACGCTGACCGCGGCCGCCGCGGCCGCAGCCGCCGCCGCGCCCGCCGCCGCGCCCGTCGTTCCGGTGGCCGTCGCCACCGCGACGCCGGCGCCCGCCGCGTCCCGGACCGTCGCCTCCGCCTCCCTGCAGATGTCGGCCGTCGCCGCGACGGGCCGCATCGCCGCTCCCCGCCGCATGGTCGCCGTGCACCGCACCGCCGCTGCGCGGCGGGCCGCGCTGCGTCGCGCGCAAAAGGCCCGGGCCAAGGCCCGCGCGGCGGCCCGGGCGGTGCGCCGCTGACCGAGGGCGGCCCGGTGGTCGACCGCCGCAGGCCCGACATGAGCCCATCTGGACGGATGACCGAGCGTCTGGACACATCGCGCATGAACCCGGTGTCGAGTGCGAAGCCCGGCGGGAGCGGGCCGATCTGCTCCCCATGCCCCGCCGGTTCCTCACCGCTGTCCTCGCCTCCGCCGCCTGCCTCCTCGCCGGCCCCGCCGCCGCCCACGCCGCGACGGGCCCGGTCGACGTCGCCGGTCCCGACGTCACCGGCGCCCTGCAGATCGCCTCCCAGCACTGGGGCCTGACGCCCTGCGGCGCGCAGACCACCGTGGTCTGGACGCCCGACGACAACCCGCAGCTCAACGCGATGGCCACGTGGCGCAACCCGATCGACGCCTGGCTGCAGCCCCTGCAGAACTCCGACTGCGTCATCGCGCTGAACCCGAACACCACGTGGGACTGGCCCAAGCTCTGCACGGTCATCACCCACGAGGTCGGCCACCTCCTCGGCCACCCGCACTCGACCGACCCGACCGACCTCATGGCCCCCGTCTACCGTGCCCCGATCCCCGAGTGCCTGGGCGCCGAGCCCGAGGGCACGCTGACCGCGGCCGCCGACGCGAGCGCCGCCGCCGCGGCCGCGGCGTCCAACGCCGCCCGGGTCGCCCAGGAGCAGGAGGTCCTCGCGGCCGACGCGGCCGCCCGGGCCCAGGCCCCGGCGCCCGCCGTCCCGGTCGTGGTGAGCCGGCCGACCGTCGTGCCCACCGTCGCCGCCTCCCGCACCGCCGCGATCGTGCGCAGCTCGAGCGCCGCGGCCACCACGGCGCCGCGCCTGACCAAGGCCCAGCTCCTCGGCCGCTGCCTCAAGAAGGCGACGCACAAGGGCGCCTCGCGCTCCTCGGCCCGCTCGTCCTGCAAGCGCAGCGTCGCCCGCGCGCGCGTCCGCCGCGCGGCCTGACGCAGGCCCGCCCGCAGGCGCGCCGCACCGCGGCCGCGGGGCGCCTCAGGCGATCCGCAGCGCGGCGACCCGTGCGCCCTGCTCGGACCCGAGGCGCTCCGCCAGCTCGGCGGCCTCCTCGACGAGCCCGGGGTCCCCGGCCCCCGTCATGA
>CAXUES010000046.1:0-3699 GCA_964250185.1 uncultured Solirubrobacteraceae bacterium
CACCGCCTACATGTTCGTCGCCTCGTTGCGCACCACGGCCGCGATCGCCACCGTCTTCGCGCTCCTGGCGGTCACGTTCTTCCTGCTCGGCATCGGGGACGCGAGCGGGACCGACGGGATCTCCAAGGTCGGCGGCTACGTCGGCTTGCTCACCGCCCTCGCCGCCTGGTACGCCTCCTTCGCCGGGGTGACCAACGCGACGTTCAAGCGCGTCGTCCTCCCGGTGGTCCCGTTGGCGAGAGGATGAGCGACATGACGCACGAGCCGAAGAACGCGAACATCGAGGCGGAGCTCACCCAGCTCCTGGAGCAGGCGAGCTTCCCGCCGCCCGAGGACTTCGCCGCCCACGCGCGCATCACCGACGACTCGCTGCACCGGGAGGCTGACGCCGATCCCGTCGCCTGGTGGCATCGGCAGGCGACGGAGCGCCTGGACTGGCTCACGCCGCCGGCCGAGGCGCTGGACGACTCCGAGCCGCCGTTCTTCAAGTGGTTCGCCGACGGGCGGATCAACGCCTCGCACGAGTGCGTCGACCGCCACGTCGCGGCGGGCAACGGCGACCGCGTGGCCATCCACTGGCGCGGGGAGGAGGGGGAGGCCGAGGAGTGGACCTACGCCGACCTGCTCCGCGAGGTCCAGCGGGCCGCCGGCGCGCTGCAGGCGCGCGGCATCGGCGCGGGCGACGTGGTGGGGATCTTCCTGCCGATGATCCCCGAGGTCGTCGTGGCGATGCTCGCCTGCGCGCGCATCGGCGCGCCGCACAACGTCGTCTTCGGCGGCTTCTCGCCCGGGTCGGTCGTCGAGCGCATGGAGGTGTCCGGCGCCAAGGCGCTCATCACCGTGGACGGCGCCCGGCGCAAGGGCAGGACGGCGCCGATCAAGGAGACCGTCGACGAGGTCATCGACGGCGCCCCGACGGTGGAGACCGTCTTCGTGGTCGACCGCGCGAAGAACGACCCGCCCATGACGGAGGGCCGCGACGTCGTGTGGTCCGAGGCGCTCGCCGCCGCCGACGCCGACTTCCCGCCGGTCGAGCTGGAGTCCGAGCACCCCCTGTTCATCCTGTACTCCTCGGGCTCGACGGCCAAGCCCAAGGGCATCGTGCACTCGACGGGCGGCTACCTGACCGGCGTGGTGACGACCTTCGACGAGGTCTTCGACCACCGCCCGGGCGAGGACGTCTTCTTCTGCTCGGCCGACGTGGGCTGGATCACCGGCCACTCCTACATCGTCTACGGGCCGCTGGCCAACGGCGCGACCACGGTGATGTTCGAGGGCGCCCCCGACTACCCGCACAAGGGCGCGTGGTGGGAGGTCTGCCAGGAGGTCGGCGCGACGATCTTCTACACCGCGCCGACCGCGATCCGCGCGGCCATGAAGTGGGGGCCGCAGCACGTCGACAAGTACGACCTCTCCAAGCTGCGCCTCCTCGGGACGGTCGGCGAGCCCATCAACCCCAAGGCCTGGCTCTGGTACTGGAAGGTCGTCGGCGGGGAGCGCTGTCCCGTCGTGGACACCTGGTGGCAGACGGAGACCGGCGGGATCATGGTCACGACGCTCCCGGGCGCGCAGGCCTCCAAGCCCGGCCTGGCCGGCCTCCCGCTGCCGGGCACGTCGGTCGCCGTGCTCGACGAGGAGGGCAACGAGGTGCCCGACGGCGAGCAGGGCCTGCTGGCCATCACCACGCCCGTGCCGTCGATGCTGCGCACGCTGTGGCAGGACCCCGACCGCTACGTGGACACCTACTACGCGAAGTTCGGCCCGTCGACGTACTTCGTCGGCGACGCCGCCCGCAAGGACGCCGACGGCTACGTGCGCGTCATCGGCCGCGTGGACGACGTGATCAACGTCTCGGGCCACCGCCTGTCCACCGCCGAGGTCGAGGCCGCCATCGGCTCGCACCCGAAGGTCGCCGAGGCGGCGGTCATCGGCCGCGCCGACGAGGACACGGGCCAGGCCATCGCCGCCTTCGTCACGCTGGAGGGCGACTACGAGGGGTCCGACGAGCTCGTCGCCGAGCTGCGCGAGCACGTCGCCCAGCGCATCGGCAAGCTCGCCCGCCCGGCGCAGGTCATCTGGGCCGACGACCTGCCCAAGACCCGCTCGGGGAAGATCATGCGGCGCCTGCTGCGCGACGCCGCCGAGGGGCGCGATCCCGGCGACGTGTCGACGCTGCGCGATCCGGGCGTCATGGCGGAGCTGCAGGAGCGCATCAAGGCCTCGCAGGCCTAGGCCGGCGCCTCAGGCGCCGGGCGCCCAGCCGGGGACGACCTCGCCGTCCCCGGTGCAGCGCGGGCCGGCCACGAGGACCTCGAGCCCGTCCGGGCCCGCCTCGAAGCCGCGCTCCACGGTCGGCGCCACGCGCACGGCGTCGTGGGCGCGCAGCTCGATCGGCTCGCCGTCGGCGTGCAGGCGGCCCGTGCCGCCCAGCACGACGTAGACCTCCTCCGCGTTGGCGTGGCGGTGGGCGAACGCGCTCACGGCGCCGGGCGGCATCGTGTGCAGGGCAAGGCCCGTGCGCCGCAGCTCGAGGTCGCCCGTGGCGAAGCGGGAGGCGCCCTGGCTGCCGAAGCCGTGGGCGGCGGCCTGGTCCTCCGTGTCGAGCAGCCTGCGGTGGGTCACGCCGGGTGCGGGCGCCTCGAGGAGCCCGGCGCCGCCGACCGGCGCGAGCTCCTGGACGCGCGGCGGCACGGCCGGATCGAGGAGCGCCCGGACGCGGGGCAGGCGCTCGTCGTCCTCCGACGCCTCGGCCGCCGCCACCATGACCTCGCGGTCGGCCCAGGACTCGTCCACCACGACGAGCTCGGCCGCGCCCTCGACCCGGGAGACGACCCAGCGGTCGCAGCCCGGCGTGGCGCGCAGCGCGTCGCCGACCTCCACCAGGACGGCGGCGAGCTCCTCGCCACGTCCGGGCCGGGCGGTGAACTCGACGTGACGGGCTCCGATGGGCATGGCCCCGGATCCTCGCTCCTGCGCGCCCCGCCATCAACCCCCGGCGGGTGGCGCGAGCGCGTCGTAGCTCGCGCGCGCGGCGTCCACCCGCAGCCCGGCCACGCCGGAGCGGTGCCCCGACCCGAGCGCCACCCGCACCGTGGCCAGGCCGGCACGGCGCTGGAGCACCGTGCGGCGCACGTCGAGCTCCTGGAGGCGGTGCGCGCGGGCCACGAGCGTCGTCCGGGCGACCCGGCGGCGGCGGACGACGAGGCGGTCGCCGTGCAGGCCGAGGCCCGCGGCGGCGTGGGAGGCCAGCCCGCTCGCGGCGCCGGCCGCCGCGAGCACGAGGGGGAGCGTCCACCACCCACCGCCTCCCAGGACGATCGCGGGCACGAGCCCGACGAGCACCCCGAGCGCCGTCCGCGGTCCGAGGTAGCCGGCGAGCGCGCGGCGGCCGGGGCGCTCGTCGATCGCGATCGGCCCGGCGAGGTCAGGGGCGAGGCCCTCGAGCAGCGCGGGGACGTCGCGCGTGCGCACGAGCGGGAAGAGCGTCCGCGCGGCCGTGGCCTCGCCGCGGTAGCCCGCGACCTCGACGCGCAGCGTCGCCCGGCCCAGCGGCGCGCGCAGCAGGCCCTCCACCACGGTCACGCCGTCGATGCGGCGGATGGGGACCGTCGCGGCGTTGCGCTGCAGGAAGCCGCGGCGGACGAGCAGGTACGGCGCGCTGCCGTCGCCGTCGTGGCGCTCCAGCGTGAAGCCCGCGAA
>CAXUES010000046.1:3709-7627 GCA_964250185.1 uncultured Solirubrobacteraceae bacterium
GAACGCGACCAGGGCGCCGAGGAAGCTCACGACCCAGGCGACGACGAGCGCCGCGAGCACGACGAGCAGGACGGCCTGCACCGATCCGACCTCGCCGGGCACGCGCCGCTCCAGCGCGGGGAGCGCGTCCTGGGCCACGGCGCCCAGCGCGCCGACCACCGGCACCACCACACCGAACTGCGGCGCGGTGAGCGCGGCGAGCAGCAGCTCCCCGGGCCCAAGGCGCAGGGCGGCCGAGGGCGCGGGCGGCTCGGGGTGGCCGAGGGCCTCGCGCAGCTCGCTCGCGGCGGCGCGCGTCACCGCGGTGAGCTCCACCTCGGCCCGCTTGCCGCCGCCCGGCGTCTGCACGCGCACGGCGACGACGTCGAAGGCGCGCTGGACGGGGCCCTGCGCCGTGTCGACGGCCTGGATGCGCCCGAGCGGGACGAGCGTCTCGTCCGGGCTCAGGACGCCGCTGACGAGGTGCAGCCCCGACGGGTCGACCCAGTAGCGCGTGCGCCGCCAGCGCATGATCCCGCCGACCACCCCCAGGGCGAAGATGGCCAGCGCGAGCCCGAGGCCACGGGTGGGGTTGCCGCTGCCCCCGCCCCCGACCACCACGGCCACGACGGCCGGCACGATCGCGTCGCGCAGGCCCCCGAGGGCACCGGCCACCGCGGCGGCCGGGTGCAGCCGCCGCGGGGCGAGCGTCGCGCTCACAGCTCGTCGGGCGTGCGCGCGAGGTCGGCCAGCCGGTCGCGGGCCGCCACCGCGCGCACGTCGACGAGGGCCGGGACCGTCGTCGTCCCCGCCGCGGTGTGCACGACGAGGTCGGCGAGGCCGAGCGCGCGCGACACCGGCGTGCGGCGCACGTCGACGTGCTGGATGCGCGTGACCGGCACGAGCGTGCGGACCTCGGTCACCGCGCCGTGGACGAGCTCGAGCTCCTCCTCGCGCAGCGTCCAGCGGAAGCGCCTGGTCGTCAGGCGCGGCACCACCCCGCAGGCGACCACGGCGGTCACCACCGCGAGCAGGACGAGCACGACGGCGAGCGTGCCCGAGTCCTCCCGGACGGCGGCCGCGACCGCGATGGCCACCACGAGCAGCGGGAGCGCCCAGGTGGCCTGGCGGGTGGCGAGCAGGAGCGTGGCCCGCGGCGCGAGCGGTTCGTCGGGCAGGGGCCGCGGGGTCATCCCGGGCCGGAGATGCCCTGCAGCGCGCGGCGCACGGCCAGCGGGGCGCGGCCGCGCACCGACATGCGCGTGCCGCTGTCGCCGTGGGGCTCGAGCGTCACGTGCACCCGGTCGGCGCCCGCCACGAGGCCGAGCGGCGGGAACGTCGTGGCCAGGATCGCGCGCCAGCCCGTCGGCTCGGCGGGCTCCAGGACGAGCACGGCGCCGCGCTCGGCCCGCACGACGGCGTAGCCGTGGCGCTCCAGGCCGGGCAGCAGGTGCGCGGCGATCGAGTCGTACGTCGCCTCGGGATCGGTGGGCAGGTCGTGCTCCTGGCGGAAGCGGCGCACCTGCGCGTCGGCGGCCGGCGCGCTCATCCGGCCAGCGCGCCCTCGAGGCGCAGGACGCGGCGCAGGATGGCGATGGACGCCGCGTAGGTCGAGTCCAGCCCGTAGTAGGACAGCCCGCGTGCGCCGAGCGTGCGGGCCTGCGTGTAGGGCGTGTCGGAGGCGTAGTGGATGATCCCGAAGTCGATCGGGAGCTTGGAGAAGTTGACCTGCTCGCCCTCGGGGTAGCGGTCCACGTCGGCCAGCTCGTAGACGGCGTTGCAGAACGGGCCGGCCTCCATCTCCACCACCGTGTACTGGTCGCGGTAGTAGCGGTCGAGGTAGCCGCGGTTCTGCAGGAACGTCGAGCGCACGGTCACCGCGCGCTGGTTGTCCAGCCCCGAGCCGAAGCGCAGGAACGGGGCGACGTCCTCCAGCGAGAAGGCGTTGTCCAGCCAGTAGCTCGAGCCGGAGTGCTCGTCGTAGACGACGTTGGAGAGCAGGACGTCGCCGACGTCGGCGTTCAGCGTCGCGGCCTTGCCGAGCACGTAGAGCCCGCGCAACGTGTCGCGGTCCTCGCAGACCTCGCGCAGCACGTTGTAGGCGCCGAGGCCCAGCGGGTAGTCGATGTTGACCAGGACCGCCTGGGAGCGGGCGAGCGCCGCGCCGTCGATCTCGCCCAGGCGCGGGTCGAAGCGGCTGGGATCCAGGCCGGCGAGCGGGATGGCCTGCGCGGCGACGCGCAGCGCGGTGCGCGAGGAGAGGTGCGCGATGCCCGCGCGCTCCTCGGCGGCCCGGCGCGCCGCGTCGCCGGCGGGGTGGTCGCGGCCGGCGAAGTAGAGGAAGTTCTCCCAGGAGCCCTGCGAGGTGCCCGCGTCGAACTGGTCCAGCTCGGTGCGCAGGTCCTCCGGGCCGTCCGCGCGGACCCAGTCGACGATCTCGGTCTCGCGATCGCGGGCGTCGCCCGAGACGAGGTTGACCAGCGAGTGGGTGTTGGAGGAGACGACGTACATCGGGGCGTCGGCGATGCGCTCCTCCTCCAGGTGGGCGCGCACGGGCGCCCACCAGTGGCGGGTCATCCGCGCGTAGCCGACCTGCGAGCCGCCGAGCATCTGGACCCAGAGCGAGAGGCCGTGCTCGGCGACGTGGCCCAGGCGCCGGGCGAACGCGTCGCCCCAGACCTCCTGCAGGCGCCCCCAGTCGTCGGGCGAGCCGCCGAGCGCCCGCGCGCACTCCTCCGCGCCCGGGAGGCCGTGGGCCCGCGGCCAGCCCACGCCGGCCAGGCGGCGGCGCAGCTTGTTGAACTCGATCTGGTAGGCGACGAGCGTCGGGACGAGGTCGTCGACGTCGGACTGCGAGGCCAGCAGGACGGCGTAGGTGCCGTCGGGGCCCTCGAACCAGCGCCGGCGGCGCGCCGCGGCCTCCACGGTCGGCCAGCTCGTGACCGGGCCGAGTCCCGCGCGCTCGAAGGCCTCGACCTCCTGGCCCATGACGATGGTCTTCGCCTCGCCGATGCCGAGCGGGAGGCGCTGCGTGGCGTAGAGGAAGGCGCCCAGGTCGAGCTCGTCGGAGCCCGCGAGCGGGTGCAGCGAGCTCTGCATCGCCTTGTGGGCCTGCTCGAGCACGCGCAGGCGCGTGGACCCCGAGGAGCGCAGCAGCGTCGCGTAGGTCCGCTGGTAGAGCTCGACCTCCTCGTCCCCGGCGGGAGGCAGCTGGGGTCGGGGGAGCGGCGCCATCTGCGCCCATCCTGCCAGCCCGGCGGGCCGGGCGGGGTGGCCTGGCGCTGCGCGCCCGTCCCCACCGGTAGCCTGCGCCGCGCCGATGGTCGCCGCGGGCGCGGACACGGCTCGGCACGGGATGGTCGGCGTGGGGTCCAGGACGGGCGGTGGTCGGCGGTCGGTGCTCCTCGGCGCGCTCGCGCTGGTGTGCGTCCTCGCGGGCCTCGCGACCTGCGTGGCCCCGGCCACGGCGCAGGCCGCCACGGCGACGATCTCGGGCCGCGTGGTCGACGGGGAGCCCGGCGCCGGGGCGCTGCAGGACGTGTGCGTCCGCCTGCTGGACCCGGACGGCGCCTCGGGCGCGGTGCCCGGGCTCCTCGCCCGCACGGGCGCCGACGGCCGCTACGTGCTCGCCGGCATCCCGGCCGGCCGCTACGTCGTGAGCTTCTACCCCTGCGCGACGACCTCGCCGTCCTGGCCGCACGACGGCCAGCTCTTCGACCACGTCGACGAGGTCGCCGACGCGCAGGTCCTCGACCTGGCCGGGGGCGCGGTCCGCACGGGCATCGACGCCGCGCTGCGTCGCGGCACCGCCATCGGCGGGGTCGTGAGCGACGCGGGCGGGGCGCCGATCACGTCGGGGGACGTCTGCGTGAGCCTCTCCGAGCTGCCCTACACGGAGGTGCGCACCGACGGCGCCGGACGCTGGCGGATCGGCGGGCT
>CAXUES010000046.1:7637-8502 GCA_964250185.1 uncultured Solirubrobacteraceae bacterium
GCGGCACGACCGGCCTGCGCTTCCGCGACTGCCCGGACGCCGGGCGCGACGACCTGCCCATCGCCTACGGCGGCGCCGCGTCGGGCCAGAGCGCCCCGGTCGTCGTCCGCTACCACCAGGACCAGCTCGGGCTCGACCAGCGCCTGCAGCAGGGCGTGCACGTCTCGGGGCGGGTGACGAGCGGCGGACGGCCGGTCGAGGGCGCCGGCGTGAGCCTCAGGGACGCCCGGACGGGGTCCTACGTGTCCGCCCCGCAGGCCATCACGGACGCCGCCGGCGCCTACGTCGTGCGGTCGGTGCCGCCCGTCCCGGACGGCGTCCGGATCCGCATCGAGGGCTCCCGCGCGGGGAACTACGTCGATCAGGACGCCGGTGGGACCTACGTCGCCGGGTCGGGCGTGGTCGTCCGTCCGAGCGCCGTGGCGCCCGACACGGACCTCGCCACGGGCGCGGTCATCACCGGGCACGTCGTCAGCGACAGCGGCGGCCCGACGGACACGGTCTGCGTCGCCGCGGTGCTCACCGGGACCGACGACGGCCGCCAGGGCAGCTACGCGACGGCCGCGGGGGACTTCCGCATCCAGGGGCTCCCCGCCGGCCGCTTCGACCTCACCTACGCCGACTGCCAGGGGCCGGAGCGGTGGGCCACGCAGCTGCGTCCCGCCGCCGTGACCGTCGCCCGGGGCGCGTCGGCGAGCGTCCCCGACGTCCACCTGCTGGAGGCGGCCGTGCTCCGGGGCAGCCTCCGGCTCGCCGACGGCGGCGGCGTCGCGCCGGGCGCCTGCGCCTTCGCGACGCCCGCCGACGGCGATCCCCGGCTGCCCGAGCTGCGGGGGTACGTGAGCTTCGCCGACCAGTACTACAT
>CAXUES010000046.1:8512-12803 GCA_964250185.1 uncultured Solirubrobacteraceae bacterium
CTCGTCGCGGGGCATCCCTACATCCTGCGCTTCGACGACTGCCCGGACGAGGGCGCCGATCGCTACGCGCCGCAGTGGTACCCCGGCCGCCCGGACCGGGCGTCGGCCGTCCCGGTCAGCCCGCAGGCCGACGGCAGCACGACCGCCGACGGCGAGGTCGCGGCGCCCGGGCCGACGGTCCGCATCACCCACGCGCCGGTCGCCCTCAGCGGCCGGGGCTCCGAGCGCATCGCGTTCGTCGGGTCGCCGGGATCCGCGGGGGCGACCTGCGCGCTCGACGGCGCGGCACCCCGGCCCTGCACCTCCCCGGTCGAGCTGGACTGGCTCACGGCCGATCGGCACCGCTTCCGCGTCCGGGCGCTCGGCCAGGACGGACGGCCCGGGCCGCCGTCCGACGTCAGCTGGGAGACCGACCCGGAGTCGGAGGAGACGACGGCGCAGGGCGTCCTCGACGCGGGCGAGGAGCTCGCCGTCGACGTCCCGGCCGGGCCGAGCGCGGAGGCGCCGTTCGCGGTGGCGCTCGCGCCCGGCGCCGCGGGCTACGCGACGCTCGCGCGCCGGGTCACGCCGTGGGGGACGTCGGCGGAGCCGGTGCGGGTGGACGTCGATGCGACCGCTGTCGCGACGGACGGCCGTCCCCAGGCGCCGCGCGCGACGTTGCGGCTGGGCGTCGACGCCTCGCGCGTGCCCGTGGGGCTCGGCGCGCCGCGGGTGCGGGCCTGGCGCGACGGCGTCGCCGTGGCGGCCTGCGACGCCGCCGACGTCGATCCCTGCCTGCTCGGCACGCGGGTGACCCAGGACGGCGACGTGATCACGGAGCTCCGCACGGACGCCTCGCGCGCGACGACCTTCCTGGTGGACCGCGAGCCCCTGGTGGCGTCCCCGGCACCGTCCCCGGCCGGCTCCGCACCGACGACCGACCCGCCCAGCACGGCGGGTGGCCCGGTGGCGGGCGACCCGGTCGCGGCGACCCCTGCGCCCGTGACCACGCCGTCCGCGCCGGGCGGGCCTCCGGCGACGACGACCACGCCGGCGTCCGCCGCGCCCGTTGCCCCCGCCGCCGCCGTCCCGGCGGCGGTCGCGCCCGCCCGCGCGGTCGCCCGGCCGTCCCTCCCCGCCGTCCGCCTCCCCCGGCTCTCGCGCGCGCTCGCCGCCGGCCTGCGGCTCGTCGTCCGCTGCCCGGCGGGGCCGCGCTGCGCGGTCACGGCACGGGCCTCGCTGAGCGCGGCGACCGCCGGGAGCCTGCGCCTGCGCGCGCTCACCGCCGCCTCGGGCTCGGCGAGGGCCGCGGGGCCGCTGCGCCTGCGCTTCGCGCCGGCGGCGCGCGCGGCGCTCGCGCGGCGTCGCTCCGTCTCCCTGTCCCTGGTCGTGCGCGTCCGGGACGCGAGCGGCGCCACCACGACGCTGCGCCGGACGCTCGTGCTGCGCGCCGACCGGACCACCGCCGTCCCCACCACCCGGAGCGCGCCATGAGAGCCGTCGCCCGCGCCGTGCTCGCGGTGCTCCTGCTGCTCGCCGCCGCCCTGGCGACGGGCGCTCCCGCGCAGGCCGCCTCGGCGACCACCGCCTCCATCACCGGCACGGTCCGCGACCCCGCCGGCGTGCCCGTCGGCGCGGGAGCCGTCTGCGTGCTCCCGCGCGCGGAGGCCGGCGGCCCCTACCGACCGCGGGTCCTGACCGACGACCAGGGCCGCTACCGCATCGACGACCTGCCGCCCGGCCCGCGCTCGCTGCAGTTCGAGGACTGCGACACGACCGACGCCGACTACGCCCAGCGCTACTACGACAGCGCCGACTACGAGCAGCGGACCGTGCTCGACCTCGTCGCGGGCGAGGAGCGCACCGGCATCGACACCCGCCTCGAGGCGTCCTCGTCGATCCGCGGGCACGTCTACGAGGGAGCGGGCACCGATCGCCCCGTGGGGACCTGCGTCCAGCTGCAGGACCCGGAGACCCAGGCCTACGTCCGCTACGCCGAGACGCAGGCCGACGGGTCATACGTCGTGGGCTCGGTCGCGCCCGGGCGCTACGTCGTCCTCCTCGGCGAGTGCGGCTCCGGCGCCCGGCTCATGCCCCAGCACTGGCCCGACTCGGACACGTTCGAGGGCGCCCAGCCCATCACGATCACCCCGGGCACCCGCGCGACGGGGATCGACGGGCACCTGCACCCGGGCGGTGCGCTGACGGGCACGGCCTTCGACGTCGACGGGCAGCGGATCACCTCCGGCGACATCTGCGTCCGGGCCGACGGCCTCGGCGGGGCCGCTCCCGACCGCGGCGGCTACGCCCAGACCGACGTCGACGGGCGCTTCGCGATGCCGCACATGCTCGACGGCACGTACGCCGTGAGCTTCGAGCCGTGCTACTACGCGTCCACGCGGCATGACCTGCCGACCTACCTCGGCGGCGGGTCCAGCGCCGACGGGTCGGTGCTCATCACGCTCGCCCGCGACGAGGCGCGCGACCACATCGACGTGCGCCTGCGCCGCGACGCGACGATCGGCGGACGCATCACCGACGCGGGAACGGGCGCCGGGCTGGCCGACGCCTGCGTCGGGGCGACGGCGGTCGATCCCTACGGCCCCGTGGGCTCCAGCTCGGGCTCTGCGCGCACGGCGGCGGACGGCACCTACGTCATCCAGGGCCTCGAGCCCGGTCTGCCGGGGGGCTACCGGGTGTCCGCGAGCGACTGCTCGGCCTCCCCGGCGCACGTCCCGCGCTCCTTCGGCGGCGACGGCTCGCGGGAGCAGGCGACGCCCGTCATGACCACCCTCGCCGCGCCCGCGCGCGGCGTCGACATCGCCCTCGGCCCCGGGGGCACGCTCACCGGGACCGTCCGCGACGCGGCGGGCCGGCCGATCACCACGCAGGACGTCTGCGTGTCGATCGACGACGACGACGGCGACCGCCTCGGCGGGAGCGCGGGCCAGCAGCCCGACGCCTCGGGCACCTTCCGCTTCCCCGCGCTCCCGGCCGCGGCGTACAGCCTGCGGACCTCGCCGTGCGGCGACGACTCGCGCAACGACGTGCCCGCGTCGCTGCCGCACGCGGCGACGGTCGTCGTCGGCGCGACCACGACCTTCGACGTCCGCGTGCAGCCTGGCACGACGATCACGGGCCGGACGTTCCTCGGGCGCGGGACGGCGACGCCCCAGGAGCGCACGTGCGTGCGCGCCTCCCCCTCCGACGCCGACCTCGGCGACCCGGGGTACGCCTACAGCGAGGCCGACGGCAGCTACGAGCTGCGCCACGTCGCGCCGGGCGAGGTCTACTCCGTCTCCTTCGCCGGGTGCTACAGCGACGCGACCTACCAGGACCAGGACTACGCCCTCGTCGGCGACAGCCCGGCCGCCGCGCGCGTCATCGCCCCCGCCACGGGCATCGACGCCCACCTCGTCGCGGAGGACGCCGCTCCGGACACGCGCATCACGTCCGCGCCGGCCGAGGGGCGGTCGACGCGCACGCGCACGCCGACCATCGCCTTCACCTCCGACGCGAGCTACGCCTCGTACGAGTGCTCGCTGGACGGCGCGGCCTACGCGCGCTGCTCCAGCCCCTACGCCGTCGACCGGCTCGCGGTCGGCCCGCACGCCATCCGCGTCCGGGCGGCCAACGGCACCCACGTCGACCCGACGCCGGCGACGCGCAGCTGGACGGTCGACCCGTCGGTGCCCGCCACGACGCTCGAGGGGTCGGTCATCGCGCCCGGGCTCATGGCGACGAGCACCGCCTACGGCGCCGAGGCGACCACGACCGAGCCGCTCGTGGTCCGCGTGTCGGTGCCCGAGGACGGCACCGTCACCGCCGTCCACCCCACGGCGGTCGATGCGGGAGGGCTCGTCGCGCCCTACGACCTGTCGGCCACCGCGGCGCAGGGGACCCGGCCGATGCGGGCGGACGCCACGACGCCGTTCCGGGTCGACGTGACCGTGGACGCCTCGGTCGCCGCCGACCAGCCGTCGCGGGTCGTGCCCACCCAGGACGGCAGGCCGATCGCCGCGTGCGCCGGGGCCGGGCTCGGTCCGGATCCGTGCCTGGCCCGGCGACGGGTGCAGCGACGCACCGGCGACCAGCTGCTCGAGGTGCGCGCGACCGCGCTCGGGCGGATCGGGCTCGAGCTCGCGGCCGCCGGGTCGACGAGCGGGGCGGCGGCTCCAGCGACGTCGGGGGAGCGTCCGGCGGCATCTGCTCCGGCGTCGACTTCGACTCCGGCTCCGGGTTCGGCTTCGGCTCCGGCTTCGGCGCTCGCCACGGGCACGACGGCCTCGCCCACGTCGGCCGGGCCGCCCGC
>CAXUES010000047.1:0-12697 GCA_964250185.1 uncultured Solirubrobacteraceae bacterium
GATCGTCCGCTTGGGCGCGGGCAGCGCCATCTTCACCCGGTCGACCGGGGCGGAGCCCTGCTGCTCGAGCACGTAGAGCTTCCCGGCGGGCGGCGCCTTCCACAGCACCTGCGTGTCGCTGCGGCTCGCGACGGACTGGACCAGCATCTTCTTGGTGAGCACGTCGGAGCCGTCGGCGGGCGTGTCGAGCACGACCGTGCCGCGCTCGTCCACCACGGTCACGCGCGGGGGACCCGTCGTGCCGTGCACGGTGAGCAGCGCCTTCTCAGCGCCCTGGGGCACCTCGATGAGGTGGCCCTCGGGGCGGTTGACGGCTCGGGGCTGCCCGATCCGCGCCGCGGCGTAGCGCTGCGCCGCCGGGGAGAAGGCGCCGTCCGCGATGGCGCCGAAGGTCGGGCGCGCCGGGGCGTCGGCCGGCCGCGCCGTCCGGTAGGGCGAGAGGTCGCAGCCCCAGAAGGCGTCCAGCGACTGCCCCCACTTCGCGCCGAAGCCGCCGCCGACGTCGATGACGGGGATCTCGCCGCAGGCGGCGACGCCGGTCGTGGAGAGCGTCGCGTGCCCGCCGAACAGGCCGATCCGCGTCGCGCCGAGCTTCACGCCGACCTCGGCGTCGGCGTCGAAGTTGAACGCGTCGGGGCTGATCCACCCCGAGAGCTGGGCCGACAGGTAGGCGATCTCCACGTCGATGTCGATGCCGCCGCCCGCCTCGATGAAGCCGTTGGAGGAGAACTGCGCGAAGCCCGTGGCCAGCTGGAAGTCGGCGAGCTTGAGCTTCCCGGTGAGCTGGAAGAGGTAGTAGTTCGCCGCCGCGCTCGGGAAGCGCAGGCGGAGGTCCCCGTCCAGCGAGAGCGCGGCCTTGTTCTTCACCGCGGGACCGGCGGAGATCGAGAGGCCACCCGTCAGGTCGAGCGGGTCGACGCTCACCCCGGCACGCAGCGACTGCAGGTAGATCGCCTGGGCGATGGGCTGGTTGAGCCCGTTGACGAAGCCGTTGATCGACTTGAAGCGGTTGTCCTGGATCGTCACGCCGACGCCGAGCTCGAGCGCCTTCGGCGAGGGGATGGTCATCGACGCGTTGCCCGACCACAGCGCCTGGCTGCGGTCGTAGGAGAACCCGAGCTCGCCGAGCTTCAGCTTCTTGCTCACGGACACCTCGCCCACCGAGACGCGCAGCACGTCGAGCGCGACGCCGCCCGTGGCGGTGGCGCGCAGCGTGGCGTGGCCGGTGATGCCGCCCAACGAGGCCGGCAGGGTCATGTCCAGGCCGAGGGAGGTCTCACCCGGCGCGGGGAAGCGGAACGTCGCGTTGGTCAGCGGGAAGCCGCCGAGCGTGGAGCCCGCCGGGGTCCCCAGCGAGAACCCGGTGGTGGCCGTGTCCGGCAGGCTGACGTCCAGGACGCCGCTGAAGACCGAGACGTCCAGGCCGGCGCCCACGGCGCGCAGTGCCGCGCCGGAGTTGGAGCGCAGCGTCCCGTCGCTCGGATCGAACGCGATGGCGAAGGCGCCGCCGTTGAACTCGGCCTGCGCGGCCCGGCAGGTCTCCGAGGTGCAGTCGGGGAACGTCCGCGCGGGAGCGCGCTGGCTCGCGTTGCCGGCGACGAGGTCCAGGCCGTTGATGCGGGTGGTGGCCGACAGGAGGTAGAGCGGCCCGGCCGAGCCGCGGAGGATGCGCTGCGCGCACCCGCGCAGGCGGACGTTGGCGTAGGTCACCTGGGTGAACGACGTGCCGGCGGCGCAGCCCGCGGCGACGTCGGCGGGGGTGCGGACGGTGGTCGTGGTGGTGCGCGTCGCGGTGTTGGCGTACGCGTCGGTGACACGGACGCCGACCGTCTTGACGCCGGCCGAGGCGAAGGTCGTCTCGAGCGTCGGGGTCGTGCCCGTCGTGGTCTCGAACGTGCCGTCGCCGTCGGCGTCCCAGCGGTAGGTCAGCGCCGGGTCGAGGTTCTCGCCCTTGGAGCCCGAGGCGTCGTAGCTCGCGGAGACGCTCGCGCCGGTCAGGGTCAGCAGCTCCGGCCCCTTGAGCGCGACGGTCGGCGCCTTGTCCGGCGCGGCGGCGACGTCGAGCGTGAGCGGCGCGGAGGCCGTGGCCGAGCCGAAGGCGTCGGTCGCCCTCGCGCGGACGGCCAGGGGGCCCCCGGCGGCGGGGCGGAAGGTGAGCTGCGGGTCGACGCCCGTGTCGGTCTCGAAGCTGCCGTCGCCGTCGGTGTCCCAGGTGAAGCGCAGCGGGTCGTGGCCGGCCACCGCGGAGCTCGCGGCCGCGCTGAGCACGACGTCGCGCCCGGCGAAGATCGGCTGGCCGTCGACGGGCGCCAGGCGGGCGATCGCGGCGGTCGGGGCGTTGGCGTCCGGGGTCCCCGGCGCGATGCGCAGCGCCTGGGTCGCGGGGTCCGAGCTCGTGGAGGGGGTGGCCCGGACGTCCTCCACCACGAGCGAGGCGGTGACCTGGCCCGATCCGGCGTAGGTGTGGTCGATGGAGGCGGTCGACGTCGTCTGCACCGGGGTGCCGTCGCCGAAGTCCCAGTGGAAGGCCGTGCCCTGCGGGGTCTGGCCGACGGGCCCGTAGAGGACGCCGTCGGGATCGGAGAGGCGGCTCTGGCTGCCGTCGAAGCGCAGGACCTGGCCCGAGGTGCGCCCGGTCTCCGGCGTGACCGCGAAGGCGGCCGCGGGCGGCGCCTCGTTGGGCCGGCGGACGACGAGCGCGATCGTCGCCTCGCCGGTGCGCCCGCCCTGGTCGGTGGCCCGCACGCGCACGAGGAAGGACGGCGAGGCCGTCGGGATGACGACGCCCGTCAGCTCGCGCGTGGTGTGCGTCGTGTCGTAGTTGGTCGCGTCGTCGCCGTCGAGGTCCCAGCTCCAGGTCAGCTGCTGGTGGGGGTCGTTGGCCACGAGCGCGCGGATGTCGAACGGCTGGCCGGCCACGACGCGGGCGGGGCGCTCGATGGAGACGTCGCCGGCGGGGGAGCGGGCGACGACGACCTGCAGCGTCGCGGTGGTCGAGTTGCCGCGGCCGTCGCTCGTCGTCAGGACGATCGCGTAGGTGCCCGGCGCGGAGAAGACCGGCGTGTAGTCCTGGCTCGTGCTCGCGGCCACGCCGTCGCGCGTCCAGGCGTAGGCGACCGGGTCGCCGTCGATGTCGGTGCCGCTGCCGCGCAGCGGGACGCTGACCGTCGAGCCGCCCGTGGTCGTGGAGCTGCCGTCGGTCCCGGTGGGGGAGCCGCCGGGGAGCTTGGTGATCGCCGCGGTGGGCGGCGAGTTGCGCAGCTGGATGCCGACGGAGGTGGTGTTCCACGCGCCGTTGGCGTCGTACGCCGACAGGTAGGCAGTCGCGTCGCCGGTGTAGCGCTGCGTGAGGCTCGTGCAGTTGTCCCAGGCGAGGAGCTGGCCGAGCGAGCAGCGCTTGGTCGGGGCGTTCGACGTCGCCGTGAAGGTGACGTCCTGGTCGCGCGTGGGGGTCGTGGTCGACGGCGTCAGGACCGCCGTGGGCTGGGGCGTGCCGACGGTGAACGAGCGGTCCTCGTAGACCTGCGCGCCGCCCGCGCACCCGACGGCGAGCGGGCTCGCGTTGGTCGGGTCGCGGGGGAGGCCGGCCAGGAACGGCACGTGGTCGATGGCGCCGCCGAGGCCGCCCGGGTCGGAGATCGTGTGGAAGCGGTAGGTCGTGAGGTCCGGCCGGACCGTCTCGTCCGTCTCTGCGCCGATGAGTGCGTCCAGCACGATCCGCAGACGCTGGTGGGCCTGGGCGCCCGTGCCCACCGTCTCCGTCGGCAGCGTGACGACCGTGAGGGCGGGCGTCGCCCCGCTGTCGACGGGCGTCTGGATGCACTGGGCCACCTCGCCCGAGCCCGCGGCCCGCGTGGTGCGGGGCAGCACGGCGAACAGGGAGACCTTCACACCGGCGGCCGCGGGCTCGGTGACGACTGCCGCCTCCGGTGACTGGTGCGCTGCCCCCGGGGCCCAGGTCTCGGGCCACAGGTAGGTGATCGTCGAGCGGTCGCTGCTTCCGGGGGCGAAGTCGATGGCGAGGTCGGCGGGGTGGATGACCTTCGTCTGGTTCGTGCCGTCCACCACGTCGCCGTCGGCGGCGGTGACGGTGCGCGGCTCGACGGCCACCCGCGTGAGGTCGGCGTTCGCGCTGGGGGCGTCGCCCGCCGGGTCGTCGTGGGTCACGCCGTCGACGATCGGGGCGCCGGCGGGGAAGCGGTCGATCGCCTTGGAGGAGTCGAGCGTCCAGCCCGCGCCGCCGGCGCCGCACCGCGCGGTGCTCTTCGCCGCGGCCGGGATGGCGTCGAGCTCGGCGCCCGTGTCCTCGCGGACCTGGATCGCCGCGAGACGCGGTGCGTAGCGGGCCAGGTCCTCATCGCGGAACAGCCCTTGGGGAGCCTGGATCGAGACCCGGGAGAAGCTGTCCCCATCGTCCGTCGCGGTCGTGGTGCCGGTTCCGACGACCGTGCCGGAGGAGGGGACGACGAGGCAGGTCGCCGTCGTGCCGCTGCCGGCCAGGTCGTAGTACTTGAACGGCTGGCCCGTGTTGCCCGCCTGGCTGGCCACCCGCACGAGCGTGTCGACCGCTGCATCGGGGACGCCGTCGCGGTCGAAGTCCAGCGCGGTGATCACGCGGGTGCGGGCCAGGCCGTGCGAGGCGACGCGCAGGCGCAGGCGGAAGTTCTGCTCTGCCGGGAAGCCGTAGTGGATGGCCAGCAGGTCGCCGACCACCCCTGAGCTCGCGTCGTAGGACGGGGCCTGGATGCCCTCGGCCAGCTGCACGATCGGGGGCCTGTCAGCCGAGGCGGACGCGGCAGTGCCGCCGAGGACGGCGACGACCAGCATGAGCGCGAACAGCAGGCGACGGGACACAGTGGGCTCCTTGGGCGCGCCGCCCGCGCGTGGCGGGCGCCACGACCCCGGAACCCGGCTCGAGGTCGGGAACGTACATGAAACCTCCCTGGAGCGACGTCACAGGTGAACGACGTTCGTCCAGTGCGCGCCACGGTGGCCGTGCCATCGGGGCGGCCGGACTTGAACCGGCGACCTCTGCGTCCCAAACGCAGCGCTCTACCAGGCTGAGCTACGCCCCGTGGACAGCCACGGAGGAGCCTAGTGGCGGTGGCGGCGCGAAGCCGCCACCGCCTGCGGCGCTCGCTACTTGGCGGCGCCGTTGACCGGGTCCGGCACGATCCGCAGCCACGGACGCGGCGCGTCCCAGCCGTCGGGGTAGGTCTCGCGGGCCTGCTCGTCGGTGACCGAGCCGGCGATGATCACGTCGTCGCCGGGCTGCCACTGCGCGGGGGTGGCGACCTTCTTGCCGGCGGTGAGCTGCAGCGAGTCGATGACCCGCAGCACCTCGTCGAAGTTGCGCCCGGTGGTCATGGGGTAGATCAGCACGAGCTTGATCGTCTTGTCCGGCCCGATGACGAAGACGTTGCGCAGCGTGCCGTTCTGGGCCGGCGTGCGCTTGGTCGGGTCGCCGTCGACGTCCTCGCTGAGCATCCCGTAGAGCTTGGACACGTTGAAGTCGGTGTCCGCGATCAGCGGGTAGTTCGGGGCGGTGCCCTGGGTCTCGGCGATGTCCTTGGCCCACTGCTCGTGGTTGTCGATCGGGTCGACGGACAGGCCGATGATCTTCACGCCGCGACGGTCGAAGTCGGGCTTGATGGAGGCCATGTAGCCCAGCTCGGTCGTGCAGACCGGGGTGAAGTTGCGGGGGTGCGAGAACAGCACGGCCCAGTCGTCGCCGATCCAGTCGTGGAACGAGATGCGGCCTTCGGTGGTCTCGGCCTCGAAGTCGGGGGCGGTGTCGCCGATCGTCAGGGACATTCAGGGCTCTCCTTGGTGGGACGGAGATTCCCACGATACCTCCTAGGAGTTCAGGTGTTCTCGCCGGCTGGGAGGATCGGCACATGCCCGCGCTGAACGTCCACCGGGTCGGCAGCGGCCCGCCGCTCGTGCTGCTCCACGGGATCGGCCACCACTGGCAGGCGTGGCGGCCGGTCATCGACCTGCTCGCGGGCGACTTCGACGTCCTCGCCGTCGACCTGCCCGGGTTCGGGCGCTCTCCCGCCCTCCCGGCGGACGTCGACCCGACGGTCCCCGCCCACGTCGACGCGATCGCCGCGGCGATCGCCGGGCTCGGCGTGGAGCGCCCGCACGTGGCGGGCAACTCGATGGGCGGGGCGATCGCGCTGGAGCTCGCCCGGCGCGACCTCGTCGCCTCGGCCACCGCCCTCTCGCCCGCCGGCTTCTGGAGCGACGCCGAGCGCCGCTTCTGCCAGGCCTCGCTCGGCGCGCTGGCCGGCATGCCCCGCCGCCTGCGGCCCGCGGTCCTCGCGCTGGCACGCACGCGCGTCGGGCGGGCGCTCCTGCTCGCCCAGCTCGTGGCCCGTCCGGGGCGGATGCCGGTCGAGGAGGTCGTCGCCACGCTCCAGGACGCCTGGGCGGCGCCCGGGTTCGCCGGCGCGCTGGAGGCGTTCTCCCGCTACGCCGTCGCGCCTGGGCCGCTCCCCGTGCCGGCGGGGATCCCCGTGTGCGTGGCCTGGGGCGCCCGCGACCGGCTGCTGCCCGCGCGCCTGCAGGCCCCGCGGGCCCGCCGCGCGCTCCCGGGCGCCGAGCACGTCCTGCTCGGCACGGGCCACGTCCCGTTCTCCGACGACCCCGCCGCCGTGGCGGCGACGATCGCCGCTACCGCAGCGCGCCGGTCGTCGTCGTGACCGTCCGCGCCCCCGTCGCGTCGCCCAGCCCGGCGACGTCGGGTGGCGCCACCCGGTGCTCGTCGCTGTGCTGCATCGGCTCGATCCACAGCACGCGCACGAGGATCAGCGTCGCCGCGATGATCGGCACCGCGACGATGAGCCCGACGAGGCCGAGCACCTGCTGCACGATCGTCACGCCGACGATGATGCTCGCGGGGTGGAGCTTGACCTGCCGGCTCATGACCAGCGGGACGATCACGTTGCCCTCGATCTGCTGGACGGCCGCGTAGATGACGAGGACGAGCAGCGCCTTGGTCGGCGAGTCGGCCAGCGCGAAGATGACCGGCGGCAGGCCGCCCGCGAAGGCCCCGAAGTACGGGATCACCACGAACAGCGCGCTGACCACCGCGAAGACGACGGCGAAGTCGAGGCCCACGAGCAGCAGCCCGAGGTAGAGCAGCGTCCCCGACACGAGCATGTCGATGCCGACGCCGCGCAGCCAGCCGATCCAGGCCGCGCGGATCTGCATCATCGTCGCGGCGGCCACGGCGCGCCGGCGCTGCGGGAAGAGGCTGAGGAAGCCGTCGACGATCGGGCGCGGGTTGATGGCCAGGTACACCGCCGTGAGCAGCACGACGACGAGCGTGGCGAGCAGCCCGAGCGCACCGAGGCCGATGGAGGCGATCGGCCCGACGAGCCGGCCGGGCTCGTCGGTGAAGCGCTGCACCGCGTCCTGGATGCTCGCGCCGACCGCGGCGGGCTCGCTGCCGGTCAGGTCGGAGATGCGCCGCTCGACGAGGTCGATCGTCGAGGGGATCTGGTCGACGAAGCGCTCGCCCTGCTCGACGAACGCCGGGACGACGAGCGCGATGATGCCGCCGACGACCGACAGGCCGAGCAGCAGGGCGAGCACGGCGCCCAGCGCGCGGGGGAGGTGGTGGCGCTCGGCGGCGTCGGCCGCGCGGGCCAGCGGCAAGGTGATGATCAGGGTGATCACCAGCGTGATGAGCAGCGTCGCCAGCTCGCGGGAGGTCAGGTAGGCCACGAAGAGCGCGGCCGCCAGGAGGACGGCGCGGACGGGATCGGAGGCGTGGCGGAGCATCGACGGGGTCCGCTACCCGCCCGCGGGGTGGGGGACGCCTGGGCTCGGCGGGCGTCCGAGGTGGCCCCGGGGTCAGCTGGCCAGCAGCGAGGAGGCGGCGTCCGCCTCCAGCTCGGCCGGGGAGGAGCCGAGCAGCACGAGCTTGCCGTCCTCGCGCGTGAGGTGGCCCTGGCGCTCCAGCTGCTGCAGCGAGAGGGTCACCGACGGGCGCTGCACCGCGATGAGGTCGGCCAGCAGCTCGTGGGTGAGGCGCAGGGGCAGGTAGATCCCGTCGCGCGTGACGCGGCCCCAGCGGTCGGCCAGGCACCACAGCGCCATGAGCAGGCGCTCGTCCACGCGCGGGTGGTGGGCGATGGCCAGGTGGGCGAGGAGGTGGCGCGAGCGGGCGACGGAGCGGCCGAGCAGGCACGCGGCGATCTCGGGGTAGGGCGCGGCCCGGCGCATGAAGCGCCCGTCGAGCAGCGCGACGCGCGCGGGCTCGAGGACCCGGCCCGTGCTCGTGAGCGGCAGCGTGGACGTCGGCGCCTCGCCGTCCCAGGGCCGCAGCAGGTCGCCCGGCCCGAGCAGCTCGGCGCCCGAGCGCCGCGCGGTGCCCAGCCGGCGGACGAGGACGCCGTCGAGGACCAGCAGCCCGAGGCCGCCCTTGACGATCTCCGACAGGCCGACCGGGTCCCACACGCCCACGGGCACGTCGACCGCCTCGGCGCGCAGCTCTCGGCGTGCGGAGGCCAGGCGCTCCGGATCGAGGTGCTCCCCGAGATCCGGATCGAGCTCCAACACGGACACGGGTCCCCTCGACACGCCAGCGACCTACCCGGGGGTAGGTCGGGGGGAACGACAGGCCCGCGGCGGCGATCACCCGTCGCGCGCCGCTATGCTCCGCGGCGCTCGGTGGGCGTAGCTCAGTTGGTAGAGCTCCCGGTTGTGGTCCGGGTGGTCGCGGGTTCGAGTCCCGTCGCTCACCCTCCAAGCGGTCGCGCGGCAGGTCGCAGGACGCGGGAGACGCGTCGGGCGATCGCCGCGGGCAGGGCGCGCGCCCGTCGGCCGGCGGACCGCGCGTCCCGGCAGACGTAGGCCTTGCGGACGTACTCCGGGACGTCCCATTCCCACGTGGTCCCGTGCGGGAAGACGTGGCAGTCGCCCTCGCCGAGCGTCCGGCCGACGCCGTCGGGGCTCGTGACGTGCACGGAGCCCTCCAGCACGTGCACGACCTCGTCGTAGTCGCCGAACTCCCACAGGAAGCGCCCGGCGGTGCAGTCCCACTGGCCCGTGGACAGGCCCGGTGCGTTGCCCATCGCCCAGGTGCGGTGACGCGGTCGGCCCTCGAGGACCCAGTCGCTGCGCAGCGCCACGGCGGGCGGGGCGTCGGGAGGCCGGACGGGCGCGATCGTGCTCACGCGGCTCTCATCGGTCGCCGCGCGGCCTGCCTTGACGCGTCTAGCCCTGGTCGGCGGCGCCCCAGAGGCCGGCCCCGCGGCGTCGCTCGTAGACGAGCGAGGACTGCGCGTGGGCGACCGCCGGGTGGGTCGTGAGGTGGTCCACCACGAGCGCGCGGAGGTCCTGCATGTCGCGCGCGGCGACGTGGAGGAGGTAGTCGTCGCCGCCGGTCATGTGGAAGACCGACAGGACTCCCGGGATGGAGGTCACGCGCTCGGTGAAGGCGAGGATCTGCTCGCGGTCGTGGACCGACAGGCGCACGGCGATCATCGCCTCCAGCGGCCGGCCGAGCGCAGCGAGGTCGAGCTCGGCGTGGTAGCCGCGGATGACCCCGGCCTCGCGCAGCGCGCGCACGCGGGCCAGGCAGGTGGACGGCGCGACGCCGACCTGCTCGGCCAGGGCGGCGTTCGTCGTGCGGGCGTCGGCGGCCAACGCGGCGAGGATCGCCCGGTCCACGGCGTCCACGGTGTTCGGGCGGCGCGCGTCGTCGGAGGCCATGACCGAGGATCCTGTCAGACAGCTCCGCGTCAGCCGAAGCTCCTGCGGATCACTGGCGTCAGACCCGCACGACCTGCCACCATGGACCCATGGCCACCGCCGCCCGCACCCAGGACATCAAGGCCTCGATCCTCGAGGCCGTCGGCTCCACGCCGCTCGTGCGCCTCAGCCGCCTCGGCGCGGGGCTCACGCCCCAGCTCGTGGCCAAGGTCGAGTACCTCAACCCGGGCGGGTCGATCAAGGACCGCGTCGCCATGGCGATGATCGAGGCGGCCGAGCGCGACGGGCTCCTGCGCCCCGGCGGCACGATCGTCGAGCCGACCTCGGGCAACACGGGCACGGGCCTGGCCATCGCCGCTCGGGTGAAGGGCTACCGGGTCATCGCCGTCATGCCGGACAAGATGTCGCGCGAGAAGATCGACCTCCTGCAGGCCTATGGGGCCGAGGTCGTGATCGCGCCGACCGACGTCGAGCCCGACTCCCCGGAGTCCTACTACTCCGTGGCCGAGCGCCTCGCGGAGGAGATCCCGGGCGGCTTCCGTCCCAACCAGTACGCCAACCCGGCCAACCCGCAGGCCCACTACGACTCCACGGGCCCCGAGCTGTGGGAGCAGACCGGCGGCCAGATCACCCACCTCGTGGCGGGCGTCGGCACCGGCGGCACGATCTCGGGCACCGCCCGCTACCTCCGCGAGCGCAACCCCGACATCCAGGTCATCGGCGCCGACCCGGCGGGCTCGATCTACTCCGGCGGCGAGGTGCGCCCCTACCTGCTGGAGGGCGTGGGCGAGGACTTCTGGCCCGCGACCTTCGACCCGGCGATGGTCGACCGCTACATCACCGTCTCCGACCGCGACTCGTTCCTGGCCACCCGCCGCCTGGCCGAGGTCGAGGGCATCCTCGCCGGCGGCTCGTGCGGCCTGGCCGTGCACGCGGCGCTCCAGGTCGCCGCGGAGATCGACGACCCCTCCGCGCTCATCGCGGTCGTGCTCCCCGACGGCGGACGCAGCTACCTCTCGAAGATCTACTCCGACACGTGGATGACCCAGCACGGCTTCCTCGAGCGCGACGGCGAGAAGCAGGTCGGCGACGTCCTGCGGGCCAAGCAGCTCTCGGGCGAGCTGCCCCCGCTGGTCAGCGTGGACGCCCACCAGCTCGTCCGCGATGCGGTCTCGCTGCTGCACGAGCACGGTGTCTCGCAGCTCCCGGTCACCTCGGCCCGCGACGCGAGCGTCGTGGTCGGGTCGGTCGGCGAGCGCGGCCTGCTCAAGCGGGCCGTCGCCGATCCCGCGCTGCTCGGCTCGCGCGTGGCCGACGTCATGGAGCCGCCGCTGAACGCCGTGGGCGCGTCGGACCCGGTCCGCGAGGCCGTCGAGCTGCTCACGGGCGACCGCCAGGCGCTGCTGGTCATGGCCGACGGCCGCGCGACGGGGATCGTCACCCGCGCCGACCTGCTCGAGGCGCTGGCCCGATGAGCGCCCACGACGAGCACGCCTTCGCCACCCGCGTCGTGCACGCGGGCCTGACGCCCGACCCGAGCTACGGGTCGGTCATCCCGGCCATCCACCAGACCTCCACCTACGCGCAGCCGCGCGTGGGGGAGTTCGTCGGCGACTTCGACTACTCGCGCTCGGCCAACCCGACGCGCTCGGCGCTGGAGGAGGCCCTCGGCGCCCTGGAGGGCGGGCTGGCCACCGCCTTCGCCTCGGGCATGGCCGCCACCCACGGGCTGCTGACCGCGGTCTGCTCGGCCGGCGACCACGTCGTGCTCCCCGACGACCTCTACGGCGGCACGTACCGCCTGGTCGACGCGGTGCTCACCCGCTGGGGCCTCGACTACACCCTCGTCGACCAGACCGACCTCGACGCGGTCGCCGACGCCGTCCGCGAGGACACGAAGGTCATCTGGGTGGAGACGCCGACCAACCCGACGCTGAAGGTCATCGACATCGCGGGGATCGTCGCCCGCAGGCGCTCCGCGCTGGTCGCGGTGGACAACACCTTCGCCACCCCGGTCAACCAGCGTCCGCTCGAGGAGGGCGCCGACGCGGTCGTGCACTCCACGACGAAGTACCTCGGCGGGCACTCCGACACCGTCGGTGGCGCCGTGATCGTGCGCGACCCCGAGGTCCATGCGCAGGTGCGCTTCGTGCAGAACGGGGTGGGCGCCGTGCCCGCGCCGCTGGACTGCTTCCTCGTGCACCGCGGCCTGCGCACGCTCGCCGTCCGCATGGCCGCGCACGCCGCCAGCGCGGCGGCCGTCAGCGAGGCGCTGCGCGGCGTGGAGGGCGTCAGCGACGTCCGCTGGCCGGGCTTCTCCGGCATGGTGAGCTTCCGCCACCCCGACGCGGTGGCCATCGCGGAGTCCACGCAGCTCTTCACGCTGGCCGAGTCGCTCGGCGGCGTCGAGTCGCTCGTCGAGGTGCCGCAGGCCATGACCCACCAGTCCGTGGAGGGCTCGGCCGCCGCTGTGCCGGCCGACCTCGTCCGGCTGAGCTGCGGCATCGAGGCCCCCGAGGACCTCGTCGCGGACCTGCTCGGCGCGATCAGCGCCGCGAGCGCGCGGAGCGCCCCGGCCGTCGCCTGAGCCGGCGGGCCTGCCACCTCGCGCGCGCCTGCGCGCGAGCGACCGCCCACAGGACCTCGGCGAGGTCCATCGCGCCGCCCTGGAGGTGGCCGGGCGGGCCGGTGACGATGCGCGCCCGGAGGCGCTCGTGGAGCGGACGGGGACGCACGGCGCGAGCGAAGGTACCGTGTGCCCCTCATGGCCGCGGACACCGTCACGACCACCGTCACCGAGCTCCCCGAGTCGCGCGTGCGCGTCCAGGCCGAGGTGGCCCCGAAGGAGCTCGAGCGCCGGCTGCAGGAGACCGCTCGCGAGCTCTCCAAGGACATGCGCATGCCCGGCTTCCGCAAGGGCAAGGTGCCGCCGCCCGTCGTCATCCGCCAGCTCGGCCGCCCGACCGTCCTCGAC
>CAXUES010000048.1:0-5361 GCA_964250185.1 uncultured Solirubrobacteraceae bacterium
GGACCAGGCGTACGTCGTCGTGGCGGCCTCGCGCGCCCGGCCCTCCAGGTCGGCGCGGGCTGCGTCGTCGCCGAGGAGCTCCTCGAGCGTCGCGGCGAGCGCCCCCGCGTCGCCCACGGGCACGTGCGCGGCCGCCTCGACCTCCGTGAAGCCGCCCGCGTCGGAGAGCACGAGCGCCCTCCCCAGCCCCAGCGCGCTGAACAGGACCCCGGACTGGTCGATCTCGCGGTAGGGCAGCACGACGAGCGCGGCACGGCGCAGGACCGCCGCGGCCTCGGCCTCCGTGACGAAGCGCGGCACGAGGCGGGTGCGCGAGCCCGCGGCACCGAGGTCCGGCGGCAGGGCCATCCGCGGGGCGCCCACGACCCACAGCTCCGCGTCGGCCCGCACCGCGCGCCACGCCTCGAGCAGGACGTCCAGGCCCTTGTACGGGCGCAGCAGCCCGAAGAGCAGCACCACGGGCGGGCCGTCGGCGGGCAGCTCCGCCGGGAGCTGCGGGACCACGTCGCGCAGGTGGGTGAAGGCGCCGTGCGGGATGACGGTGATGCGCTCCGCCGCCACGCCGACCTCGTCGCGCAGGCGCGCCGCGCCGTGCTCGGTGTGCACGACGACGTGGTCCACGGCGTCGTACAGCCGGCGCTGGGCGTGCAGCTGCCCCGGACGCGGCTCGCGGGGCAGGACGTCGTGGGCGGTGAGCAGGCGCGGGTGCCGACCCGGCAGCAGGTGGCGGTCGACGTGCTGCACGGTGAGCCACTGCAGGTGCAGCACGTCGGCCCGGCGGGCGGCGCGGGCCAGCCGGGCCATCCCGGCCGGGTGCTGGGCGAGCTTGGCGGCCAGGCGCAGCGCCTCGGGGCCGCGCGCAGGGGCGCGCCGGTAGAAGAGCTCCTCCACGGCGAAGCCGCTCGCCCGCGGCACCTCGCCGTGGCGGAAGGGCGAGGTGGCCAGCGTCACCTCGAGGCCCGGGCGCTCCGCCAGGGCCCCGCACAGGGCCCGGTCGTAGGGCGGCGTGTAGGCGGAGGGATCGGCGACGAGGACGCGCATCGGCAGGGGTGCGACGGGTGGAGAACCGACAGGGCCCGCCGCATCGCCCTCCAGGGTCGGCACGCTACTGCCGACGCAGTGCGCTCAGCGACGACGTGTCGCATGACCGGGGGGCAGGACAGCGGATGGGCACCAGCACGGACGCCGAACGACCCCCCGGGCTGGGGATCGACGAGCCCTGGGGCGCCACCCGGGACGTCGCGGTGCTGCTGACGGCGCACGTCCACGACGGCGGCGCCGTGCTCGTCGACCGCGAGCTGCGTGTCGTGCACATCGGCGGGGACCTGTACGTCGGCCGGCCGTGGCCGGCCGACGCGGTCCACGGCCGGCCGCTCGCGCAGATCCTCCCCGAGGCGTCCTGGCGCCGGGTGCGCCCGCACTACGAGGCCGCGCTGCGCGGCGAGGTCGCCTCCTTCGAGATCACCTCGGTGCTCGGTCCGGCCGGCACCTACGGCGTGCAGATCACGCCGGTGCGCGACGCCTCCGACGCCATCGTCGGCGCGCTGGCCGTCTCCCACGCCCTGACGCCTCCGGGCAGCGACCAGCGCGGCCGGGCCGATCGCGTGATCGCGCACTCCGAGGCCATCTTCGCCGGCTCGACCACCGCCGCCGCGACGCTGGACGCCGACGACCTCGTGCGCCGCGCCAACCCCGCGCTCTGCCGGCTGCTCGGCCGGCCGGCGTCCGCGCTCGTCGGGCGCCACCTCGACGACCTCCTCGGGGCGCGGCGCGACGTGCTCGTCACCCGCACCGCGGTCGACGCCGGCGCCGGGGCGACGACGACCTTCTGCGAGGTCCACGACCTCTCCCCGCTCATGGCCTCCGAGCGCGCGCGCGTCGCGGTCGTCGAGGCCGCGCTGGACGCCATCGTCTCGATCGACGCCGACGGCGTGGTCACCGACTACAACCCGGCGGCCGAGGCGATGTTCGGCTTCACCGCCGCCGAGGCGCTCGGCCGGCCGCTGGCGGGCCTCATCGTGCCGCCCGCCCTGCGCGAGGCCCACCGCCACGGGCTCAACCGGGTCGCCCACGGCCACCCGGGCACGATCCTCGGCCGGCGGATCGAGGTCGAGGCGCTGACGGCGTCGGGCGAGCTCCGCCCGGTCGAGCTGACGGTCATCCGCAGCTCGGAGCGGCCCGTGGGCTTCACCGCCTTCATCCGCGACCTGCTCCCCGCCCGGGCGGCGCTGAAGATGCTCGAGGCGACCGTCGAGTCGCTCGCCGAGGGGGTCATCGTGGTGCGCGCCGACGGCCGGGTCGATCACGTCAACCCGTCCGCGCGGGCGATGCTCGGCCACGAGTGCTCGCTGCTGGGCCGGCAGATCGACGAGGTCGTCGCGGACTGCCCGGTGGACGACGTGCTGCTCGGCGGCACCGCGGTCACCGCCAGGGACGCGACCTTCCTCCGGGTGGACGGCACGGCCTTCCCGGTCTCCTACGCCGTGTCCCCGCTCGGCCTGCTCGACGGCTCGCGCGGCGTGGTGGTCACCTTCCGCGACATGACCGAGGCGCGCGAGCGCGAGGCCAAGCTCGTCGCCGACCTCGAAGCGGCCACGACGCTGGCGGCGATCTACGCCGCGATGGACGAGGATCGCCTCGTCCTGCACGCGCAGCCGATCTTCGACGTCGCGACGGGCGCGCTGGTCGAGGAGGAGCTGCTCGTCCGGATGATCGCGCCCGACGGCAGCGTCGTCGGGCCGGGGGCCTTCCTGCCCGTCGCGGAGGCGACCGGGACCATCCTGGACATCGACCGCTGGGTCGTCGGGCGCGCCGCCACGCTGGCGGCCTCGGGGCGCAGGGTGGCGGTCAACCTCTCCGCGCGGTCCGTCGGCCGCGAGGACGTGCTCACCACCATCGAGCAGGCGCTGGCGACGTCCGGCGCCGCCCCCTCCACGCTGAGCTTCGAGGTCACCGAGACCGCCCTGACCGACGACGTCGACCGCGCCGACGCGTTCGCCACCCGCCTGGCGGGGATGGGCTGCCGCCTCGCGCTGGACGACTTCGGCACGGGCTACGGCACGTTGACCTACCTCAAGCGCCTGCCCGTGCAGGTGCTCAAGATCGACGTGGAGTTCGTCCGCGACGCCACCCGTGACCCGTCGAGCCGCAAGGTCGTCGAGGCCGTCGTGGGGATCGCCCGGAGCTTCGGCCTGCTCACCGTGGCCGAGGGCGTGGAGGACGCCGCCACGCTCGACCTGCTGCGCGAGCTCGGCGTGGACCGCGCGCAGGGGTTCCACCTCGGGCGGCCCGCCCCGGTCTGAGGCGGGGCCCGGTGGGCTGCCATGCTGGCGGCGCCCCTTGCCGGTCGAGCTGTCCTTCTGCGTCGTCAACACCGCCCAGCGCGAGCTCCTGGCGCGCTGCCTGGACGCGGTCGCCGCCGAGCGCGCGGCGCTCGACGTGCCCTGCGAGGTGCTCGTCCTCGACAACTGCTCCAACGACGGCTCGGTCGGCGTGGCGCGCGCCCACCCCACGGTGGACCGGCTCATCGCCCTGGAGGAGCGGCGGGGCAAGGGGGAGAACGACACGACGCTGCTGCGCCGCGCGCGCGGGCGCTGCTGCCTGCTGCTCAACGAGGACTCCGAGCTGCGCCCGGGCGCCTGCGCCGCCCTGCTCGCCGCGCTGGACGAGCACCCCGACGCCGGCGCCGCGGGGGCCCGGCTCCTGCGTCCCGACGGCACGCCGCAGCCCAGCGCGTGGCGCTTCCCGACCGTCACGACCGCCCTGGTCGGCGCGCTCTTCCTGCACCGGCGCTACACGGTGCAGTCCCGCGGCGAGGAGACCCGTGAGGTCGACTGGGCGCAGTCCGCGGCGCTCATGGTCCGCCGGGAGGCCGCCGTCGCCGTCGACTTCCTCGACCCCGCGTTCTTCGTCTACTCCGACGAGGTCGACTTCTGCCGGCGCCTGCGCGACGCGGGCTGGACGACGCTGCACGTGCCGGCCGCCGAGGCGATCCACCACGAGCAGCTCTCCACGGGCAGCGTGCCCGCCCGGCGGATCGTCGAGCTGTCGCGCAACCGCGACCGCTACATGCGCAAGCACCACTCCCTGCCGGCGGCGTGGATCGTGCGGCTGCTGGTGGCCTGGACCTACGCGCTGCGCTCGCTCGCCGCGGTCGCGCTGCCCGGCCACGAGCCGCGGCGGTACTGGCGCCACGTCGTGTCCACCCTGCGCCCGCGGCGCGGCGAGGGGCTGCGCGAGGCGGCCTCCGACCACAACCGCGGCCGGCGGCTCTAGCTCAGTCGAGCGGCTTCCCGCGGGGGACCCCATCCGGCTCGTGGTGGGTCGTGCCCTCGGGGGTCAGCTCCTCACCCCGGCGCCGGGTGATCCCGAGGGTCTTCACGCTCCCCACGGCCAGGACGACCAGCACGACGAGGACCACGATGAAGAGCACAGGAGGTGGTGTGCCCCGCCCAGGCGTCGCGCACGCGGCCCCGGCCCGGTAGAAGTGGGGACATGACGACCCTCGAGCAGGTCCGGACCGAGCCGGACTGGATCGCCGCGCTCCACGTCGCGCTGCTGCGCCCGGAGGGCGTCCCCGAGCGGCGCACGGGCGAGGACCCGTGGACGCCGCCGCCCGTCGACCGCCCACGGCGCATCTCCGACGACCTCGCCTGGTTCCGCGACGCGCTCGACGAGCCCGCCGACCACGGCCTGGACCCGGTCGGCACGAGCGCCGCGCTCGCGGCGTGGAAGGCCCGCGAGGAGTCCGAGGAGCGCCTGGCCCGGCTCGAGGCACGCGGCGTGCTGGACGCCGCGGGCTTCCTGCTGCACGACGGCGAGCTCGAGCTCTCCTAGGCGCGGCGCAGGAGCGCGCGCAGCCGCGTGCGCTCCTCCGCCGTCAGCAGCGCGAGCGCCCCGAGCGGCACGAGCGCCAGCCAGGCGGCGCGCGCGAGGAGCGCGGTGAGGCCGTCCCGGGCGAAGAGGAGCTCCCCGCCGGCGTCCACCGCCGCCAGCAGCACGACCAGCGCGCCCAGCCGCCCCCACGCGAAGGGCACGTGGAACGCGCGCCGGGTGAGCAGGTGCAGCGCGGCGAGCATCACGACGTAGGCCGCCGCCAGCGCGATGCCCGCGCCGGCGATGCCCAGCGGCGGGACCGCGGCGACGAGCACGCCGACGTTGACGGCGAGGCCCAGCGCTGCGGGGAGCAGCGTGCGGGTCATCGCCTTGACGCGCCCCGCGATGGTCACCAGCAGCAGGTACAGCCCGTAGAGCGCCCAGCCCAGCGCGACCCAGCCCACGGCCTCGGCCGCGCCGCGGAACTCCGGGCCGGCGAGCACGGTGGTCGGGCCGGTCAGCCGGTGCAGCGTGCTGCTCGCGTGC
>CAXUES010000048.1:5371-11563 GCA_964250185.1 uncultured Solirubrobacteraceae bacterium
GCCGGCGAGCACGGTGACGATCCAGGGGGCGAGGAGCGCGAGCGCGCAGACCGCCCAGCCCACCACCGCGACGTAGAGCAGCGCCACGAAGGCGTACAGCCGGCGGGCCTCGTCGTCGTCGGTCACCGAGTAGACCAGCGGCGGCCAGGCGGCCTGGAAGCCGCGGACCACCACGACGATGGCCGTGGCGAGCTTCACGCTCACCGCGTAGACCCCGGCCACGCCGGGAGACTCGACGCGCAGGAGGTAGGCGCGGTCCACGACGTTGAGCGCGAAGACCGTCGCGTCGGCGGCGATGGTCGGCGCGCCGTAGCGCAGCAGCGCGCCGAGGCCCCGCGGGCGGATCGGCCGCACGCGGCGCCCCTGCGCCGCCCACAGGCCGATGAGCACCACCGTGGAGGCGGCGTAGTTGCCCAGCACGTAACCCCGCGCGCCCTGGTCGAGCACCACGACGAGCACGACCGTGAGCGTCACCGTGAGCAGCACGTTGGTGACGCTGGCCACGAGGTAGCGCCCGCGCTGCTCCTCCACCCGCAGCAGCGCGTAGGCCACCTCGAGGTTGGTGAACGCCCACAGGCCGAGCAGGCCGATGGACAGCAGCGTCGCGTCGCGGGTGCCGAGCAGGAGCTCCGACAGCGGGCCGGCGAAGGCGAGGAGCACCAGGCCGACCGCGGTCGTCGTGGCCACCACGACCGTGGTGGTCGTCCGCGCGAGGTGCTCCCGGCGCTGCGGGTCGTCGTCCTCGACGTAGAAGCGAACGAAGGCCTCGGCGATGCCGAGGCGCAGCACGATCGACACGAGGATGATCGCCGTCAGCAGCGTCTCGCCGTAGCCGAACTGCGTCGGGGTGAGCGCGCGGGAGTAGAGGTTGAGCGTGAGGACCGCGAGGCCGGCCGACAGCAGCGACGCCGCCTGGTAGGCCATGCCCCCGGCCACCAGGCGCTTGACGAGGCTCCCCACGAGCGGCGCAGCGTAACGGTGCCGCCCCGTGGCGTAGCGTCGTGGGCGCATGCCGACCGGCCCCGCCACGTGCGTCCTGCTGCTCCCCCGGGCGCTGGAGGACCTCATCCTCCGCGACCAGGCGGAGGACCTGCTCACCGCGCCGGGGGTCGTCGCCGTCGGCCCGCCGCGCGTGCCCTACGGCGCCGTGCTGCGCCTGCCCGAGGCCGTGGTCGCGCGCCTGGCCGCCCGTCAGGCCCGCGCGGTGCGGGCCGGGCTGCAGGGCCCTCCACGCGTGGTGGTGGTCTTCCACCCGGTGCAGCTGCCGCTCGCCGCGGCGCTCTGCGACCTCGAGCCGGGGTGCGAGCTCTGGTACGCCCGCTGGGACCGCTACGAAGCCGCCTACGACGCCTCGCCGGAGCGCCGCGCGCGCCTGGCCGCCCTGCACGAGGCGACCGCGGCCCGCTCCGCGTTGACCTTCGCCGCCTCGGGGGAGCTCGTCCGCCTGGAGGAGGAGGCCGGCCGCGAGGCGACCCTCGTGCCGCTCGCCGCCGACCGCTTCCCCGCCCCGGACCCCGCCGCGACCGTCGTGGCCGTCTCGCTCGGGCACCTGGGCTGGCGGACGGACTGGGCGCTGCTGCGGGAGGTCTGCGCGCTGCTGCCGGGGCTCGTGCTGCTGCTCGTCGGGGCGTGGCACGAGGACGAGGTCGGCGCCGACGAGGACTTCCGGGCGCTCCGCGCGAGTCCCCAGGTCGTCTGGCTCGGCGCGCGCTCCGACGACGAGGCGAGCGCGCTCATCCGCACCGCCGACGTGGGCATCGTGCCGTTCCGGCGCGAGCCCTTCAACGACGCCGGGCTGCCCTACCGGATCCTCAAGTACGCGCGGCTGGGCCGCCGCACGGTGTCGCCCGACCTGGCGGGCGTGCGGTCGCGGGCTCCCCGGAGGCGTTCGCCGCCGGGCTGGCCGCGCAGGCCGGCCGGCGCACCGATCCCGACGAGGAGCTGCGCACGTGGGCACTGGCCCAGACCGCCCGCCGCCAGGACGCGCCGCTGTGGCGCGCGCTGCGGGCGGCGGGCGTGGATGTGGGGTGAGGGCTGGACGGATGGGGCCTTGCCTCGGTCCGGTCCTGGCCGTACGTTGGTGCGATCTGCCGCTTGACCCGGTGTCGGCTGCACGTGGGCGTCCCTCGCGATCGGGCGTGACGTGGGCGCTGCGCGGGGCGAGGCCGACCACGCCGGCGGGCACCTGAAGGCGGCCGGGGCCTCGCCGTCGGAGGAGCTGCGCCGGGGCGAGACGCTGTACCGGATGCTCGCGGAGCAGCTCCCGAACGTCGCGGTGCTCGTGTTCGACCGCGACCTGCGCCTCCGGGTCGCCGTCGGCGAGGCGCTCATGAGCTACGGGGTCAGCGCCCCGGACGCCGAGGGCCGGCTGGTGGCCGAGGCCATGGCGCCCGAGCTCTACGCCGAGCTCGAGGGCCTGTGCCGCGCCGCGCTGGCCGGCGAGCATCGGAGGACCGAGCAGACCTCCGTGGACGGCGAGCACCACTTCCGCGTGTTCAGCCGGCCCCTCGAGGACGAGGGCGGGCACGTCTGGGCCGGGCTGGTGCTCGCCCAGGACGTCACGGACCTCCGCCTGCGCGAAGCCGAGCTGCAGGCGGAGGGGGAGCGCCTGGCCGACCTCGCCCGGCGCGACGCCCTGACCGGCCTGGCCAACCGGACCCTGTTCCACGATCGCCTCGACCACGCGCTGGTCAGGGCGCAGCGCGACGGCGGGGGCGTCGTCGTCGCCTTCATCGACATCGACCGGTTCAAGAGCGTCAACGACACCCTCGGGCACGACGTGGGCGACCACCTGCTCGTGGCGGTCGCCGGGATGCTGCGCTCCGGGACCCGCGCGGCGGACACGATCGCCCGGCTCGGGGGCGATGAGTTCGGCGTGCTCCTCGAGGGCGATCCCGACGGCCTGGAGATGGGCTACGCCCTGCACCGGATCCGCGCGGCCTTCGAGCGCCCCGTGCAGCTCGACGGGGAGGAGCTGCTGGTGCGCGTGTCGGCCGGCGTGGCCGCCGGCCCGCGCGACGGTGGCACCCCGGACGAGCTGCTGGCCGCCGCGGACCGGGCCATGTACGAAGCCAAGCACGCCGGAGGCGGGGTCGTCCGGTTCTTCGATCCTGGCCTGCAGCGGCGCTCGCGGCAGCGCCTTCGCATGGAGGCCGAGCTGCACCACGCCCTGCGCCGCGACGAGCTCGTCGTGCACTACCAGCCGGCGATCGAGCTGGGCTCGGGACGGGTCCTCTCCGTCGAGGCCCTCGTGCGCTGGGAGCACCCCACCGCGGGGTTCCTGCACCCGGACGCGTTCATCCCGCTGGCCGAGCTCACCGGGCAGGCCGCCGAGATCACCGAGTTGATGCTGGGGCGGGCGTGCAGCCAGATCCGCGCGTGGGACGCGGCGGGCGTACCGCCGCTGCGCGTCGCCGTCAACAGCTGCTCGCGCGAGCTCAGCGGCGGGCTGAGCGCCCTCGTCCACGACGCGCTCGACCGCGCCGGCGTGAAGCCGGAGATGCTCGAGATCGAGATCACCGAGCGCTTCCTGGGTGCGGACGACCAGGTCGCCGACGCGATGCTGGCCGGCCTCAAGGCCCTCGGCGTGAGCATCGCCGTGGACGACTTCGGGACGGGCTACTCCTCGCTCGCGCGGCTGCGCTCGTTCCCGGTCGACGTGCTCAAGATCGACCGCGCGTTCGTCGCCGAGCTCGAGGAGGCGCCCGCGGTGGCCGACACGATCATCGCCCTGGGCCGCAACCTCGGGCTCACCGTCATCGCCGAGGGCGTCGAGACCGCGTTCCAGCACGACTGGCTCAAGGCCGCAGGCTGCGACGCGGCTGCCGGCTTCCTCATCTGCCGGCCGCGACCGGCCGCCGAGCTGACGCCCTGGCTGCTCGCGCGGGCCGGGCGGACCTGAGCCCTCGGTGGGGCGCGTCAGCAGCCGCGGGGCACCACGCGGAACCACGAGCCCACGGGGGCGCTCGGCCCCGCCGGCAGGACGTCGAAGCGGTCGCTGACGCCCGCCGCGCGGCCGAAGCGCTCCACCGCCTTCTCCGGGCGCACGACGAAGACCGCCGTGCCCCGGGCGTCCGCGCCGATCTGGGAGCGCGCGCGCACGCGGCCGGCGCCCGCCTCGAGCTCGAAGCGCAGGTCCGGGATCATCCGGTAGGTCGGCAGCGTGACCACGCGGCAGCGCTCCACCGCGGGCGCCGCCGCCAGCGCGACGACCTGCTGGTGGGTCGTGCGGATGAAGCGCAGCTCGCGGGCCAGCGCGCCCCACGAGCCGAGCTGCACGGCGAAGAACGCGAGGCCCACGACGACCGCCGCCGCGGTGCCGCGCGCCCACAGGGTCCGCGCGCGGCCCGCGACCAGCCGCGTGAACCCGGCGACGGCCCAGGCGCCGAGCAGGCAGACGGCCACGGCCGGGACCGTGAGGTAGCGCGGCAGGATGCTCAGCCCGAGGGCGCCCGTGCCCACGAAGGTCAGGAACCCCGCGCCGAAGAGCGCGAGCGGCACGTGGAGCGAGCGCAGCCGGCCGCGCTGCCACCAGGCCAGCCCCACACCGAGCAGCGCGGCGAGGAACACGGGCGGCCGCGCGACGTCGGCGAGGTTCGTGACGAGCGCCCGCGGCACGTTGGCGATGCCGCGCTCGCGGCCGAGCGCCTCGGCCAGGGCGCTCGTCTGCGTCAGGGACGCCGTCGGGTCGCCGAGCAGCCACAGGTCGCTGAGCGCCCACAGCACGGGCGCGACGAGGGCGAGGGCCAGGAGGTCCAGGCGGTGCGGCCCCACCCAGAGCCACAGCCCGAGCGCCAGCAGCCACGCCTCGGGCCGCAGGAGCCCCGCGACGAGCAGGAGCGCCATGACCAGCCGCGGGCGCTCCCGCGGGCGCTCGGCCTCCAGCGCCCCCGCCCAGAGCACGAGCGCCAGGAACGGCACGTCGAGGTACCCGCGCGCCGCGTAGAGCAGGAACCCGAAGCTCGACCCGACGAAGAGCACCGCGACCGCGCCCGTCCACGCGCCGAAGCACGCGCGCCCCAGGCGCCAGACCGCCCAGGAGAGCGCGACGAGCGCGAGCACGCAGCCCAGCACGAGCGCGCGGTCGGCGGCGCCGCCGAAGACCGCGACGGCACCCGCGCTGATGAGGATCCACAGCGGGTGCTGCGTCGGCGCGGCGTAGACGTCGACACGCGGCACGTGACCGTGGAGCAGCTCCCGGCCCCACGCCAGGTGGGCGTAGGTGTCGTAGTTGGGGTAGGTCGGGACGAGCAGGGCGGCGACGACCGCGAGCGCCCCGAGGGCCGCGAACACCGCGAGCTCGCGGCGGCCGGCGCCGGCGCCCGCGCCCGTGCTCACGACGCCGGGACGACGCGCGCGCGGCGGCGGCTCGGCGGTGCCGCCCGGGCCAGCCCGATCCCCACCGCGAGCAGCGCCCAGCTCAGCGGGTCCTCCAGGAAGGCGGCGTAGAGCAGCGTGTGCAGCAGCAGCGCGCAGAACGCCGCGGCCACCACCGCGCGGGTCGGGTCGTCGCCCGCGCCGGGCAGCAGCCGCCGCAGGGCGAGCACGAGCAGCACGAGGTAGAGCGCGAGGCCGACCACCCCCTGCTCGGCGGCCACCGTGATCGGGATCGTGTGCGAGGCGGAGACCGCGCGCTGCGCCGAGGCGTCCTGGCGGGCGCGGTAGGCCCGCGAGAACGCGCCGGAGCCCCAGCCGAGCACGGGCTTGTCGCCCGCGAGCTCCACGCCGCCCTGGATGAGGTTGGTGCGCCCGCTCGTGGCCGAGTCCAGCGCTCCCGAGCTGCCGAGGTCCAGGTTGATCGCGCCCGGGGCGAGCACCACGACCGCGGCGGCCACGACCACCGCGGCGCCGACCGCCACGAGCGCGGGCCGCAGCCCCCAGCGCAGGCCCCCGAGCACCGCCAGCCCGAGCAGCAGCCCGGCGAAGGACGACTGCGAGAACGTGAGCACCAGGCCCGCCCACAGGACGACGACGAGCACGCCGCCCACCACGAGCACGCGCCGCTCGGTCGTCCACAGCAGCGCGCCCACGAGGCCGGGGCCCTGGGTGACCGCGACGAGGTCGACGTCGTCGAGCGTCGCGCCCGCCCGGCGCAGGGCCTCGTCGACGACGAGGTTCGCGGCCTCGAGGTGGTGGCGGGAGGCGATCTCGGGGACCACGCCGCCGAACCGGGCGTGCAGGTCGGAGCTGGAT
>CAXUES010000048.1:11573-12538 GCA_964250185.1 uncultured Solirubrobacteraceae bacterium
GTCCCCATCACCGCCACCGCCACGAGCGCGAGGAAGCGCCCGTAGATGTTCGGGTCGAAGAAGAGCGAGTTGACGCGGAAGTAGGACTCCAGCGAGCTGGCGGCGACCAGCCGCGGGTTGAGCAGCAGGTCGCGCGTGGCGTACTCCACGAAGCCGATGAGCGCGAAGAGCACCGCCAGGCCCGCGAGCACCCCGAGGCAGCGCGCGGCGAGCGCGCGCGTCCAGGCGATCCGGGCCAGGAGGACGAGCATGAGCGCGAACGGCACGTAGAAGAACAGCGCGTTCTCCAGCGCCTTGTCGGCGTCCTCCGAGCCGAAGGCCTGCAGCGCGTAGAGCACGAGCGTCGCCGCGAGCGCCCGCTCCAGCCAGCCCACCGCGAGCGGCACGGGCGCCCCGGGCCGGCCCGCGGGGATCTCGTCCCCCAGCCGCGGGAGGACGTGGGCGAGCACGCCCGCGGCGATCACGACGTAGAGCGGCAGCAGGAGGTTCGACGTCGAGCCGCCGATGCTCAGCGGCACCCGGAAGGGCAGCGCGAGCATGAGCGCCAGCGGCACCAGCGCCGGCCGGCGCAGGAGCCCCCGCGTGAGGCCGGCCAGGACGAGGAGGCCCGCCACGGCCCCCACGGCGAGCAGCGCGGGCCGGTCGGTGAGCGAACGGACCGCGTCGGTGTCGGCCACGTGGATGCCCAGGACCACCGGCCAGGCGACCAGGGCGGCGAGCATGAGCTGCGCCTGGCGGCGCTCGCCGCCCACGACGAGCACCGACGCGGTGAGCAGCGCGGCGACGAGCAGCAGGACGGTCATCGACGGCCTCCCGAGCGCAGCAGCGCGAAGGTGCGGTCCAGCAGCGCGGCGGGCGCGCCGCCGCGGCGCTCGGCCTGGCCCGGCAGGCCCGCCACGCCCGTGCGGATGACCACGCCGGAGCCGACCCGCGCGGCGACGACCACCGGCCGGCCGCCGGCCGTC
>CAXUES010000049.1:0-465 GCA_964250185.1 uncultured Solirubrobacteraceae bacterium
CTGGCCGAGCTGCGCGCGGACCCATCGGGCCTGTTCACCTCCGACCTCAGCGTGGACGAGTTCGCGCTCCTGCACGCCGAGGGCGTGGTCCCGATCACGCAGGTGATGGGCTCCTCGATCTTCCAGCACGGATGGCGGAACCTGCCCTACGGCGCCGGCTCGAGCTGGGGCCTCGGCGGCAGCCGCGGTGACGGCTTCGTCCAGGAGGTGACCAGCCTCTCCGACGCGTTCAACGGCGCGCGCGAGCGCGCGCTGGACCGCCTGCTGCAGGAGGCGCGCCTGGCGGGCGCCGACGCGGTGGTCGCGGTCCGCCTGCAGACCGCGGGCCACGACTGGGCGGGAGCGGGCTCGGTCGAGTTCACCGCCGTGGGGACCGCGGTCCGGCTGCCCGAGGCGCTGCGCACCGAGCGCTGCGTCATCACCGACCTCTCCGAAGCCGACGGTGCGATCGCCTCGTGACTCGCG
>CAXUES010000049.1:475-8440 GCA_964250185.1 uncultured Solirubrobacteraceae bacterium
ACCTCTCCGGCCAGGACTACGTCAAGCTCGCGCGGGAGGGCTACCGGCCCGTCGGCGTCGTCGGGCAGACCACGGTCATGTACGTCGCGGCGGGCTACCGCGAGAGCCGCATCGCCGCGAGCGGGAACTCGTTCCTGTCGGCGGGCGGACGCGTCAACCAGGAGCTGCGCGACTTCACCCGGGGCTTCTACGAGGCGCGCGAGGTGGCGATGCTCGCCCTCTCGCGCCAAGCCGCGGCGCTCGGCGCCGACGGCATCGTCGGCGTGACCATCGGCGAGGACCTGCGTGAGCGCGAGTACGAGGACGCCGGCAAGAACCAGCGCAAGGACCTCATCGTCCACATCCACGTGCTCGGCACCGCCATCCGCGAGGCCGCCCCCACCGCCACGCCGCCCCGGCAGGCGCTCACCATCCTGCCGCTGCGCGCGCCCACCCCCACCGCCTGAGAGCGAGACCCACCATGCCCGAGGCCTACGACCCCACCTCCCGGAGCACGGCCGCGAGCGGCTGCGCCAGAACCGTGCGGGGCTCTTCACCAGCGACCTGTCGGTCAACGAGTTCCTGCTGGTCAAGCACGCGGGCTTCGAGCCGCTCGGGCTCGTGGTCGGCTCGTCGATCTACCACATCGGCTACCAGCAGTCCTCGTGGTCCAAGAGCCAGGAGATGGAGGTCCTCTCCCAGGCGATGTACGAGGCCCGCGAGCTGGCCATGACGCGGATGGAGGAGGAGGCCGAGGAGCTCGGCGCCGACGGCGTCGTCGGCGTGCGCCTGGACATCGGCCGCTACGAGTGGGGCGCCGACATGGCCGAGTTCATCGCGATCGGGACCGCCGTGCGCCACCGGGAGGGCGCGGGCCTGCACCGCGGGCCGGACAACCGCCCGTTCACCTCCGACCTCAACGGGCAGGACTTCTGGACGCTCCTGCACTCCGGCCACCGCCCGCTCGGCCTGGTGATGGGCTCCTGCGTCTACCACGTCGGCCGCCGCGGGATGCTCCAGTCGCTCGGGCAGGTCGGCAAGAACGTCGAGCTGCCGAACTTCACCCAGGCGCTCTACGACGCGCGGGAGCGTGCGATGGAGCGCATGCAGGTCGAGGCGGAGGCTCTGAAGGCCGAGGGGATCGTCGGGGTGCAGATCCACGAGCGCTCGCACGGCTGGGGCTCGCACGTCATCGAGTTCTTCGCGATCGGGACGGCGATCACGCCCTACGGGGAGCCGCGCGAGATCCCCGACCCGACGCCGACGCTCTCGCTCAACGACTAGCCACCGCGGCGCGCGCCTCGGCCAGCGTCGCGGCGTCCAGGCGCCCCGGCACGAGCCGTGCGCCCGCCGCGGCGTGCGCGCGCTGGACGGCCTGCGCGACGTCGAGGACCTCCACGCCCGGGAGCACCTCGTCCAGCGCCCCGGCCACCGCCGGGTCCACCGCGATGTCCAGCGCGGCGTAGACGTCGGCGATGACCGCGCGCAGCTCCTCACCGCCCGTCACGACGATCGAGGCGCTGACCAGCGCCGCGCCGCGCACGGTGCGCTGCGCGAGGCCGCCGACCTTCAGGCGGCCGTCGACGTTGAGCGAGTGGCGCCCCGCGCAGTACTCGCCTCCGAGCTCCCCAACGCGTGCGTCGGCGCCGAGCTCGCGCAGGGCGCCGGCCAGCAGCGCGGCGCCCGCGTCGAAGCGCGCGTGCATGCCCGCGGGGCCGTCCGACGTGGCGGCGACGTGCTCGATCACCAGGGCGCCCTCGCCGTAGGGCGCCGCGTGGCCGCCCACCCGGCGCACGAGCGGTGCGTGGCCGTGCGCGCGGGCCGCGGCGGCGGCGGCCGCGAAGCCCGGCAGGCGCTCGTCCAGGCGGCCGAAGGCGACGGTCGGGCCGGGGACGAACAGGCGCAGCGCGTCGCCGCGCTCCCCCGCCCCCACCCGGCGCAGCAGGACCTGGGCGACGGCCAGGTCGACGCCCGGCTCGTCCGGGTGGGCCTGGGTGATGAGCTCGAGGTCGGGCGTGGCCGGACGGACGCTAGCCCGCGGTCACGAGCTCGCGCGACTCGTTGGCCACCACGACGCGGTCGCGTCCGGCGGCCTTGGCCTCGTACAGCGCGGCGTCGGCCTTGGCGAAGAGCTCGTCGTAGTCGAAGTGCCGGCCCCCGGAGCTCGCCACCCCGAACGACATGGTCACGTGCACGCCGCCCACGGCACCGGCGCGGACGGCCTCGTGGAGGTTGCGGGCGACGGTCGTCGCGGCGGCCTCGTCGGCTCCCGGCAGCAGGATGAGGAACTCCTCGCCGCCGAGGCGGTAGGCGAGGTCGTAGGCCCGCAGCGCCTTGCGCAGCGCGTAGGCGACGTCGACGAGCACCGCGTCGCCCACCGTGTGGCCGTGCTCGTCGTTGACCGCCTTGAAGTGGTCGAGGTCGCCGACGACGACGCCGATCGCGTCCCCGCGGATCCGGGCCTGCTCGGCGAGCTCCGGCAGTCGCGCGCCGAGGGCGCGGCGGTTGAGCATCCCGGTGAGCCCGTCGAGGACCGACTCGCTGCGGTGCTCCTGGTCGGAGCGCATCAGGGCCATGGACAGCAGCGCGACGGACGCGACCAGGACGATCGCGTGGATGAGGACGTCGGGCTGGTCGGCCACCGCGTCGAGGCCCCCCGAGGCCGTGGAGGCCAGCAGCAGCAGGACCGTGATGGCCAGCCCGCCGATGACCCCGCGGTGCGAGAAGCGGGCGCTCAGCGTGACGACGGGGATCGCCAGCCAGCCCAGCGCCGGGCTCGTCACGCCGCCGCTCAGGGCGATCGACGTGGCGATCAGGCCCTGCGAGAGGACCCAGGCGGCGGCCACGGCCCACTCCGGGGCGGCGATGCGCCCGACCAGGCGGTCGGCGACCGCGAAGCCGACGACCGCCACCGCGAGCGGCACGAGGAACCACGCGCCGATCCAGGGCGCGCTGAGCGCGAGGCCGGCGGCCATGAGGACGAAGGTCAGGCGCCGGACGCCCAGCAGCCGACGCTCCATGTCGATGACCCGCTCGCGCTCGCCCTCGTCCCGGCACAGCCAGGACGCGCGTCTCACGTTGGACAGCATGTCCGTTGATCGGCAGCAGCAGCCCGATGCCTTAGCCGCCGGTGCGCGGCCCCGCCCCGTACGCTCCCGCCATGTCGACAGACGCATCGGTGCTCAAGGGACGGGTCGTGGCCATGAGCGGCGGCAGCCGCGGGATCGGGCTGGCCATCGCCAAGGCGCTGGCCGCCGAGGGGGCCAAGGTGGCGATGCTGGCCAAGACCGACCAGCCCCACCCCAAGCTCGAGGGCACGGTGCACACCGCGGCGGCCGAGGTCGAGGCGGCCGGCGGCGAGGCGCTGGGCGTCGTGGGCGACGTCCGCGACGAGGCCTCGGTGGACGGCTTCGTGCAGCAGGTCGTCGAGCGCTTCGGCGGCATCGACATCGTGGTCAACAACGCCTCGGCGATCAACCTGGTCCCGATCGCCGACCTGCCCCCCAAGCGCTATGACCTCATGCTCGACATCAACGTGCGTGGCACGTACCTGCTCACGCGCGCGGCGCTCCCCCACCTGCGCAAGAGCGATCACGCCCACGTGCTGACGCTGTCGCCGCCGCTCAGCGCCGACCCCCGCTGGCTCAAGGGCTGCGCGCCCTACACGGTCTCCAAGATGGGGATGACGATGATCACCCTCGGCGTCGCCGCCGACGAGGCCGAGCACGGCGTCCACGCCAACGTCCTGTGGCCCCGCACGCTCGTGGCGACCGCGGCGGTGCAGAACCTCCTGGGCGGCGACGAGGCGATGGCCAAGGCGCGCACGCCCGAGGTCATGGGCGACGCCGCGCGCCTCGTGCTGGCCTCCAAGCGCTCCGGCGAGGCGCTCATCGACGACGAGGTCCTGGCCGAGGGCGGCATCACCGACCTCTCCGGCTACCAGCACGGCAGCGACGGGGAGCTCCAGCTCGACCTGTTCGTGGCGGGCTGGGGCCCCGGCGGCGCCGAGGCCTGACCCGTGAGCGCCTAGCTGCCGTCGGCGAGCTCGTCCGCGCCGCGGTAGCTCACCGCGACGTCCGGGGCCTCCTCGGCGTCGGACGCCGTGCCGGCGTCGGCCAGCTTCGAGTCGCCGCGGTACTCGAGCTCCTCGTCGGCGGGCGCGCCCGGCGTGGGCGGCACCTCCGCGAGCTCGTCGTCGCCGCGGTACGTGATGTCCTGGTCGTCGGCCATGTCCCGGTCACTGCCCGCCGGGGGCGCCCCGCTACCTCATCGGCCGCTCAGAACGCGCGTGCCCAGGCCTCCAGCACGTCGAGGGTGGCCAGCGTGTCATCCAGCGTCACCGTGGGCGACTCGCCGTCGCCGAGGTGCCGCGCGACCTCGTCGGCCTCCAGCGCGTAGTGGCTGACGGGCGCGGGGACGCGGATCGTCTCGGGATCCCGACCCGCCCTCGTCACGACGACCTGCGTCGTGCCGCCGTCGCGCAGGCCCGGCTCCCAGCAGGGCGTGGGAACGACGATCCGCCCCGCGCTGCCGACGAGCTCGATCGTGTCGTCGGCGTCGGCGTCGATCGCGCAGCCGACCTGCGCGAGCGCGCCGGTGTCGAAGGCGAGCAGCGCGAGGGCCGTCGCGTCGACGCCGGTCGCGTCCCGGCGGCCGAGCGCGCGGACCTCGGTGGGCACGAGCGGAGGCCGGCCGACCGCGGCGCCGGCGAGCAGCCGGGCCAGCGACACGGGGTAGCCGCCGACGTCCAGGATCCCGCCGCCCGCGAGCTCCGGCGCGCGCAGGCGGTGCTCCGGCCCGACGTCGGCGGCGAAGGTGAAGCTCGAGCGGATGAGGCGCAGCTCGCCGATCGCCCCGTCGGCGAGCAGCTCGCAGAGCAGCCGGGTCTGCGGGTGGAAGCGGTACATCAGCGCCTCCATGAGGAAGCCGCCGACCTGGCGGGCGACCCGCACGACCTCCCGGGCCGACGCCGGGTCGTCGCTGAGCGGCTTCTCGCAGAGGACCGCCTTGCCCGCGCGCAGCGCGTGGATCGCCCACTCGGCGTGCTGCGGGTGCGGCGTGGCGATGTAGATCGCGTCCACGTCGGGGTCGTCGACGAGGTCCCGGTAGCTCCCGTGCGCGCGGACGGCCGAGCCCAGCTCGGCGGCGAAGGCGTCGGCGCGGCGCTGGGTGCGCGAGGCGACCGCGACGAGCGTGCCGGAGCCCGTGGTGCGCAGCGAGCGCGCGAACTGCAGCGCGATGCCGCCGGTGGCCAGGACGCCCCAGCGGAGGGGAGCGGGTGCGGACATGGCCGTCACCGTAGGCTCAGCGGCCTATGGCACTGCGTGGCGGGATCGACCTCGGCGGGACCAAGATCCAGACGGTGGTGGTCGACGTCAAGGGCGAGGTGCGCGGGCAGGCCCGCCACCCGACGCCGCAGGACGGCGGCCCGGCCGACGTGGCCGCGGCGATGGCGGCCGCGCTGCGCGAGGCGGCCTCCGGCGCGGGCGTCGAGCCGTCCGAGCTGGAGGGCATCGGCGTGGGCTCGCCGGGCTCCATCGACGCGACGAAGGGCACCGTGACCAGCGCGCGCAACCTGCCGGGGTGGGCCGGCTCCTTCGCGCTGGCGCCCGAGCTGGCCGCCGAGCTCGGCTGCGCCGTCGCGCTGGGCAACGACGTCTCGGTGGCGACGCTGGGCGAGTTCCACCTCGGCGCGGGGCGGCCCTACCGGACGCTCCTCGGCGTCTTCTGGGGCACGGGCGTCGGTGGCGGGATCATCCTCGACGGCACGCCGTGGCACGGCGTGGGCGCCGCGGGCGAGATCGGCCACATCGTCGTCAAGCAGGGCGGCCGGCTGTGCACGTGCGGCCGCGAGGGCTGCCTGGAGGCCTACGCGGGCCGCGGCGCGATGGAGCTGCGCGCGCGCCACGAGCACTTCGAGGAGGACCGCAAGACCAAGCTCTTCGAGCTCATGGAGGACAAGGGCGCCGACCGCCTGAAGTCCAGCGTCTGGGCCAAGGCGCTCGAGCAGGACGACGAGCTGGCCACCGAGCTCATCGACCGCGCCGTGAGCGCGCTCGCCGTGGGGATCGCCTCCGCGGTCAACCTGCTCGACGTGCCCGCGGTCATCTTCGGCGGCGGGCTGGGGACGCGCTTCGGCGAGCCGATGGCCGACCGCATCCGCCACGCGATGCTCCCCCACCTCTTCAACGACCACCGCCCGCCGGCGTTCCACGTCGCGTCGCTCGGCGACCTGGGCGGTGCGGTGGGCGCGTCGCTGCTGGTCGGCGACGCCGCGACGACCACCGCGTCGGTCTGAGCGAGTCCGGAGCCGCTCTCATCGGCGCGTGGCAGACTCGCGCGCCACATGAGCACGCCAGAGCCCCGGTCACGGACGACGCGGTTGCGTGGGGCGATGCCGTCGCGCGGGGCGGCGGCCCTCCTCGCCCTCGCGGCGGTCGTCCTCGTCGTCGTGCTGGGCGCGACGGCCCTGACCTCGTTCCGCAGCGTCGCGCCGAGCGACGTCTGCGCCGTGCAGGAGGGCGGGCCGTTCGACGGCCGCAAGGTGTCCGAGGTGCGCCAGCCCGGCGAGGGCGTCGCCTCGATCGGCCTGTTCAACCACCAGCGCTGCTTCCCCGCCACCCAGCGCAACTACATCGTCTCGGCCGACGCCAACGAGAGCGACCGCGGCACGGTCGACACCGTCGAGGTGCCGACCCTCGACGCGGTCAACGTCCGGGTGGAGGGCGCGGCGTACTTCAACTTCTCCACCGACCCGGCCGCGGTGCGCGACTTCTACACGCGCTTCGGCACACGCACGTTCGACGGACTGCACCCCTACGACGGCGAGGACGGCTGGGCCGCGTTCCTGGCCCAGAACTTCCGCCCCGTGCTGGACAACGCGCTGCGCGAGTCGATCGGGCGCTTCAACTGCGTCGACCTCAACAACACCTGCCAGTACGTGACGTCGGCCAACGAGGCGGTCAAGGGCAACGTGCAGAAGGTCAACAACGGCCAGAACCTGCAGGAGGTCCAGACGCAGATCGAGCGCCAGCTGGCCAGCGACCTGAACTCCTCGCTGCGCTCGCCGCCCGGCCACCCCTACTTCGAGAACGTCATCTTCCGCCTGCGCCTCGTGCGCTTCGACGACGGCGTGCAGCGGCAGATCGACGCCGCGGTCGCCGCGCGCACCCAGGTGGCCACCGCCCGCCTGAAGGGCGAGCAGCGCGTCGCCGCGGCCGAGGCGGATCGCCAGGTCGCCACGAAGGAGGCGCAGGCCATCCGCGCGAAGCGCACGGCCTACGCCGACAACCCCGCGCAAGCGCGGATCGACGCCATCCGGGCGCTTCCCGCGGGGCTCCGGGCGCTCGGCGGCAACGTGTCGAGCATCCTCCCGGACGCCGCGGGCCGCTAGGCCCGTGGCGGACCTCCTGGCGATCGCGGTCGTGCTCGTCGTCCTGGCCCTCCTGGCCGCGGCGGTGACCGTGGTGCGCGCACCGCGCACGGGCACGGCGGCGTGGCGGGCCGACGCCGAGCCGACCGCCGACGGGGGCACGCGCGTGCTGCTGCGCCGCGGCGACGAGGTGGTGGCGTTCCGCACGCTCAGCCCCGACGCCGACGACGCCGCGGTGCAGGACGCGATCGTGGCCGCGGAGGTCCGGGCCGACACCCTCAACACGCGAGCCGCCGTGCGCTGAGGGCGTCCTCCCGGGTAGGGACGGGGCATGACCGACTTCTGGTTCGCGGGCTCCACGGAGCAGTTCACCCCGCCGCAGCTCGTCGAGCAGGCCGCCGCCGCCGAGGCGGCGGGCTTCGACGCGCTCGGCGTGTCGGACCACTTCGCGCCGTGGTTCCCCGGCGGGCAGGGCTCGCAGGCCTGGGTCACGCTCAGCGCGATCGGCCAGCGCACGACGCTCCCGCTGTCCACGGGCGTCACCCCGGTCGTCCACCACTACCACCCGGGCGTCGTCGCGCAGGCGTTCATGGCCCTCGAGTGCCTGCACCCCG
>CAXUES010000049.1:8450-12459 GCA_964250185.1 uncultured Solirubrobacteraceae bacterium
GGGACGGTCGACGCGGTCAGCCCGGCCCAGCGGTGGGTCGGGATCATGGACCCCAAGTGCGAGGACTACAAGGCCGGCGAGACGGTGACGATGGACGGCGGCTGGTTCGCGCTGGAGGAGGCCAAGCTCTTCACGCTGGCCGACGAGCGCCCGGAGATGATCGTGTCGGCGTTCGGCCCCAAGGCAGCGAAGATCGCCGCCCGCTACGGCGACGGCCTGTGGACGCTCGGCGATCCCGAGCAGGCGCCGGGCATCATCGACGCCTACCGGTCCTCGTGCGAGGAGCTCGGCAAGGAGCCGGGCCGGGTCATCCTGCAGAGCGGCATCGCCTGGGCGGACACGCAGGAGGCGGTCATCGCCGGCGCGCGCGGGTGGAAGCCGACGCAGCTGCCTGAGCTCTACACGGACGACATCTCCGGTCAGGAGGACATGCAGCGCCGCGCCGACGCGCAGCTGTCCGACGACGAGTTCGCCCACGAGGGCTTCATCGCCTCGGCCGACCCGCAGGAGCACGTCGACCGCATCAAGGAGATGGAGGCGCTCGGCGGCGACGTCATCTGCCTGCAGCTCATCGGCGACGCCGATCCCGACGGCACCATCGCGACCTACCGGGAGACCGTGCTGCCCGCCCTGCGTGGCGCTTAGGCGCTCCTCAGGAAGGGCGGTACTATCCGGAGACATGTTCTCCACATCGATCCCCGAGCCGCAGGCGATCGTGGTCGCCGACCGGCGCGGAGAGCAGCTGGATCCCGCGGACATCGCCCGCCAGCTCGAGCGTGCGTTGCACGGGCTGCTCGCCCAGGCCGACCCGGGCGGGAAGGCCGCGCGCCACGAGTCGGCGGCGGAGGAGCTCGCCCGTCGGAGGCGCCTGACCGCCTTCGTCGCCGGCCTGCCGCGGACGAAGCAGCTGCGCCTGGCCGGGGCGGCCAACCTCCTCGACGGGCAGTTCGACCCGGCGGACTGAGCCTCGCCCGACGTCCGGGCGCCCCGGCGCGGCGCCCGCACGCCACCATCGCCGGTGATGGCTACCGCGACGCCCGTGCCCACGTCGCTCCCGCCCGGGCCGGACGCGGCGCCGTGGCGCCAGACCGCGCAGCTGCTGCTGCGCCCCGAGGCGTTCCTGCGCGACGCGCGCGAGCGCCACGGCGACGTCTTCACCGTACGCACCGCGATGTTCGGCGACTTCGTGGTGGTCGCCTCGCCCGAGCACGTGCGCACCGTCTTCACCGGCCGGCCCGACGTCCTGCGCGCCGGCGAGGCCAACGCGCCGCTGGCCGCGCTGCTCGGGGAGCGCTCCGTGCTCGTGCTCGACGGGCCGGAGCACATCCGCCAGCGCCGGCTGCTCCTGCCGCCCTTCCACGGCGACCGGCTGCGCGGCGCCGAGGCGCTCGTGCGCCGCGCGACGCTGCACGAGCTGGAGGAGTGGCCCTCGCGACGGAGCTTCGCGCTGCTGCCGTCCATGCAGGCGATCACGCTCGAGGTCATCGTCAAGGTCGTCTTCGGCGTGCGGCAGGTCGCGCGGTTCGAGGAGCTGTCCGCGCGCCTGCGCGAGCTCCTGCGGCCGATCGGCGGGCGCCTGCGCACGGTCCTCGGCGTGTTGGCCGGCGGCGACGGGATGCAGGGCGGCCCGGACGCGCGCGCCTTCGCGGCGCGGCGCGCGGCGGTCGACGAGCTCCTCTTCGCCCACATCGCCGAGGCCCGCGCCGACCCGGGCCTCGCCGCGCGCGACGACGTGCTCTCCATGCTCCTGCTCGCCCGCGACGAGGACGGCTTCGGGATGGAGGACCAGGAGGTCCGCGACGAGCTGCTGACGCTCCTGCTCGCCGGGCACGAGACGACGGCCACCGCGCTGGCGTGGGCGTTCGAGCGGCTCGTGCGGACGCCCGACGTGCTCGCGCGGCTGCAGGCGTCGCTCGAGGGCGAGGACCGCGGCCACGCCTACCTCGACGCGACCGCACGCGAGGTCCTGCGCATCCGGCCGGTGCTCCCGAACGTCGGGCGGATCCTGGCCGAGCCCTTCGCGCTGGCCGGCCACGTGCTGCCCGCCGGGACGGCGGTGCTCCCGTCGATCTCCCTCTCGCACGTCGACGAGCGCTCCTTCCCCGACGCAGGCGAGTTCCGGCCCGAGCGCTTCCTCGGCCCCGACGCGCCCGGCGGCTACGCCTGGATCCCGTTCGGCGGGGGCGCGCGGCGCTGCATCGGCGCGCCGTTCGCGCTGCTGGAGATGCGCCAGGTGCTGCGGACGGTCCTGGAGCGGTGCGCGCTGCGCGCGAGCGACCCCCGCGACGAGGCCGCCGTGCGCCGTGGGATCGTCATCGCGCCGGAGCACGGGGCGCGGGTGCTCTGCGAGCCGCGCTGACACGGGACGGGGCGAGTTCATGCCCTCCCAGGGCGTGAACTCGCCCCGCGGAGCGACCGGCCATCCCCCGTCCGCTGCGCGCTCGTGCCGCGCGACGGCGCCCTGAGCGCCCGGGCGGCGGGACGCGGGACGACGTGGTCAGCCGGGCGTGGAGTCGAGCTCATCTCCAGGCAGCTCGTCCTCCGTCGCCTCGGCCGACTGCCGGTCGAGCCGAAGGCCCTTGCGGGTCAGCGCAAGGAGCTCACGCACCTCGGCCTCGGACGAACTGGGCAGCCTGGCGGTCAGCTCGCGGAACCGGCTCATCTCGGCCTCCGAGAGGCCGCTGACGAACCACTTCGAGAAGAACGGCCACGCCTTCTCGATCGCCTTGGCGATCGTCTCGATGGCTCTCATCAGCGCTCTCCCGTCGGGCACTTCCATCGCGCTTGGCCTGGAGGCCTCCCCCACTGCCTGCAGGGTGCGGATGGCCCCACGAAGACTTGCCTCGTCGCTGTTCACGCTTCGATCATCTCCTTCGTCGGACGCAGACGAACACCAGGTCCACGTGAAGCCCCCCGTCTGACACGACGCAACATCGCTGCCAGCTCTGTTCACGGCAGCGGGCGCACATCGACATCCGTCGACCGCGGCGCTCTGCCGCCGCCGCGGCGCACGGACCACCGGTCTCCTCCGACATCGGTGCGCCGCGACGCGCACGGACCGTCGCGGTCGACCGCGGCCGATCGCGTGGCTCAGGCGGCCAGGTCCGCCGCGCGCTCGCGCCGCGCGCGCACGATCACGTACACCGGCACCCCCAGCATGAGCAGCACGACGCCGGCCTGCGCGGCGTCCCCGCCCGTCGCGCCGATCATCCACAGCGAGAAGGCCATCGCGACCACCGCGACGCCGATCTGGAAGCGGCTCGGCATGACGCCCGCGCCCCCGCCGCGCAGCGCGAAGAGCAGCTGCGCCGCGACCGACAGCACGTAGCCGAAGACGTAGACGAAGGTGGAGAGCAGCGCGAGCGTCTCGAAGGCGTCCAGCGCGTTGCCCGCTGCGTTGAGCACGAGGAGGATCGCCCCGAGCGCGCCGTTGATGAGCAGCGCGGCGACGGGCAGGCCGCGCACGCGGCGCTCGAGGAAGGCCGGGAAGAGCCCGTCGCGCGCGGCGCCCGCGGCCATCTCGGCGTTGACCATGTTCCAGCCGTTCAGCGCGCCCATCGCGCTGATCACCGCGACGGCGGCGATGACCTTGGCCGCCCACTCGCCGCCGAAGAGCTCGCGCGCCGCGTCGGCGAACGGCGCCGAGCTCTCCCCCAGCAGGTCCTGCGGGATCGTCCCCTGCACCGCCAAGGTGCCGGCGAGGTAGAGGACCGAGACGAGCAGGACGCCGCCGACGATCGCCCGCGGGACGTTGCGCCGCGGGTCGCGGACGCGGTCGGTCGCCACCGCGGCGCCCTCCATCCCGAGGAACGAGAAGAGCAGCAGCGCGCAGGCGCCGGGCAGCGCGGACGTCCACGAGCCGCCCGACTCGCGCACCGGCCCCACGTTGTCGGGGTCGAAGAGCACGAGCCCGACGATCGCCACGACGGCCAGGGCGCTGATCTTCAGGACGGTCGTCACGACCGCGACCGCGCCGACCGAGCGGGTGGAGACGAAGTTGTTGGCCAGC
>CAXUES010000050.1:0-12443 GCA_964250185.1 uncultured Solirubrobacteraceae bacterium
TCCCCCTGGCCGACCGCGCGACCATCGGCAACATGAGCCCGGAGTTCGGCTCGACGTGCGCGATCTTCCCGATCGACGCCGAGACGATCCGCTACCTGGAGTTCACGGGCCGCCCCGCCGACTCGATCGCGCTCGTGGAGGCCTACGCCAAGGCGCAGGGCCTCTGGCACGACGAGTCCTCCGAGGAGCCGACCTTCTCCGACACGCTCGAGCTCGACCTGGGCGACGTCGAGCCGTCGCTGGCCGGCCCGAAGCGCCCGCAGGACCGCGTCCCGCTGCGCTCGGCCAAGGAGATGTTCGCCGACGCCGTGGAGGGCTACCTGCCCGAGGGCTCCAACGGCTCCGTCGACGAGGGCTCCGACGAGTCCTTCCCGAGCTCGGACGCCCAGGCCGCCTCGGCCCCGGGCTCCTCGCCGAGCGAGGTCCCCGAGCCCGCGTCGGCCACCGCGACCGCCGGCGTCGACCACCGCCACGTCTCCGCGCCGGTCGAGCAGGACGGCGAGTCCTTCGAGCTCGACCACGGCCACGTCGTCATCGCGGCGATCACCTCGTGCACGAACACGTCGAACCCGAGCGTCATGCTCGGCGCCGGCCTGCTCGCCCGCAACGCGCTGGCCCGCGGCCTGCAGTCCAAGCCGTGGGTGAAGACCTCGCTGGCCCCGGGCTCGAAGGTCGTCACGGAGTACCTCGAGCGGGCGGGCCTCGACGTCTCGCTGGACGAGCTCGGCTTCAACCTCGTGGGCTACGGCTGCACGACGTGCATCGGCAACTCCGGGCCGCTGCCCGAGGCGATCTCCCAGGCCGTCCAGGACCACGACGTCGCCGCGGTCTCCGTGCTCAGCGGCAACCGCAACTTCGAGGGGCGCATCAACCCCGACGTGAAGATGAACTACCTCGCGTCGCCGCCGCTGGTGGTCGCCTACGCGCTGGCGGGGACGATGGACATCGACCTGGTCAACGACCCCATCGGCCAGGACGAGTCGGGGACCGACGTCTTCCTGCACGACATCTGGCCGAGCGCCGCCGAGGTGGCCAAGACCGTCGAGGAGGCCGTGCAGAGCGACATGTTCCGCGCGTCCTACGACACCGTCTTCGACGGCGACGAGCGCTGGCAGGGCCTGGAGATCCCGACGGGCGACCGCTTCGCCTGGGACGACGACTCGACCTACGTGGCCAACCCGCCCTACTTCGAGGGCATGGACATCGAGCCGTCCGACGTCACCGACATCGAGGGCGCGAAGGTCCTGCTGCTCCTGGGCGACTCGGTCACGACCGACCACATCTCGCCCGCGGGCGCGATCAAGAAGGACGGCCCGGCCGGCGCCTACCTGCAGGGCCGCGGCGTCGCTCCGCGCGACTTCAACTCCTACGGCTCGCGCCGCGGGCACCACGAGGTGATGGTGCGCGGCACCTTCGCCAACATCCGCCTGCGCAACCAGCTCGCGCCGGGCACCGAGGGCGGCGTGACGCTCAAGGACGGGCAGGAGACCTCGATCTACGAGGCCGCGGAGGCCTACCGCGAGGAGGGCACGCCGCTCGTCGTCCTGGGCGGCAAGGAGTACGGCTCGGGCTCGTCGCGCGACTGGGCGGCCAAGGGCACCCGGCTGCTCGGCGTGCGCGCCGTCATCGCGGAGTCCTTCGAGCGCATCCACCGCTCCAACCTCGTCGGGATGGGCGTGCTGCCCCTGCAGTTCCCCGAGGGCGAGACGGCGCAGTCGCTCGGCCTGACCGGGCAGGAGGAGTTCTCGATCCTCGGCCTCGCCGAGCCGCTGAACGCCGGCGAGCTGCCGACGACGGCGAAGGTGAAGGCGGGCGACGTCGAGTTCGACGCGCGGGTGCGGATCGACACGCCGAAGGAGGCGGAGTACTTCCGCAACGGCGGGATCCTGCTGTTCGTGCTGCGCCAGCTGGCCAAGCAGGCGTAGCCCGCGGCCTCGGCGTTGCGGGGGCCGTGCAAGGTCCCTGCAACGTCCGAGGGAGAGGATCCCCGGTCGTCTCGCCCACGACCGAAGGGGACCACCATGTTCCACCCGCGGCGCCCGCTGGCGCTCGCCCTGTCCGGAGCCGCTGTGGCGGCGTCCGCGATCGCGCTGGCGCCTGCCGCGCAGGCCGACCAGACCCTGCCGGGAGGCCCGCTGGCGGTCACCGTCGGCGACCTCGGCCAGCTCCAGGGCCGCCTGGCCGGCAGCGAGTCCGGCATCTTCTACGGTCCGCGCAACCCGCTCGGGGACGCGGGCTTCTTCCTCGCCTTCCCGGGCGCCACGGACCCGGCCAAGCCCCAGGCCCCGCAGCTCGCGGGGAAGGTCTTCGGCTTCCAGGGCGCCGCGGGCCCGCGCGTCTCCTTCGAGAGCACCGGCCTGCAGAGCTACGTCGCCCGCGGGCAGGACGCCCCGACCGGGTCGGGCTCCGCCGCGGATCCGCGCACGCAGGTCACCCGCTACGCCATCCCCGACATCCCGGCGGTGGACGAGGACGGCACGACGACCTACCCGACGCCCGAGACGAGCCCGGACCCGTCCACCGACGACGTGGCGATCACCCAGACCACGAAGTACGTCGACGGCACGCAGACCTTCGACGTCAGCTGGGAGGTGCGCAACCAGACCGGCCAGGCGCTGCCCTTCAAGGCGATGGCGGCGGCCGACTTCTACTTCGAGGGCTCCGACCAGGGCACGGGCATCTTCACCGCCGGCCCGCCGCGCTTCATCGGCGGCACGAACGCCGACACGGGCCGCTCGGGCGGCTTCCTGGAGGTCCCGGGCCCGGCCACGCCCTGGTCGCACTACCAGGCGCTCGCCTTCCGCGACCCGGCGGGCGGCACCAACGACGTGTGGAGCCGCGTGCAGGGCAGCGCGGACACGACCGCCAACGCCTTCGACGACACCGTCCTGGGCGATCCCGAGGACAACGCGGGCGCCACCGAGTGGGACCAGGCCCTCGACGAGCCGCTCGCCGCGGGCGCCTCGCGGACGTTCGCGGTGACCGTGCGCACCGCGCTCCCCGCCGCGCTGGCCTTCGACAAGACCAACGCGGGCGGCCCGCAGGGCGTGCCGATCACCTACCTCGTCACGGCGCGCGACACCGCGGGCACCGCCTACGCGGGCAAGCTCCTGCGCTACACGATCGGCGGGGCGAACCCCGGCGCGGGCGCCGTGGCGATCGACGCCGCGGGCAACGCCGCGATCACCGACCCGGGCACGAACGCCGGACCCGACACGATCATCGCCTACCTCGACCTCAACGGGAACGGGGTGCGCGAGCCGGCCGAGCCCCAGGGCTCGGCCCTGGGGACGTTCGTGGACAACGTCCCGCCGACGTGCGCGGTCACGGTGGCGGGCGACCGCCCGACACGCGTGGGCGGCGCGGGCCGGCCGCTGGTCATCACCGTCAACTGCGACCAGGCCGCGACGGTGACCACGACCCAGCGCCTGACGCTGCGCACGAAGGCGCGCAAGGCGACGAGGACGCGCAAGCGCGTGAAGGCGCGGACGGTCCGCATCACGCTCCCCGCGGCCACGGTCGCCGCGGTGCCCGGCCAGCCCGTGCCGCTCAGCGTCACGGTGCCGACGAGCGTCACGCGCAAGTACCCGGGCCTGAAGGCGACCGCGTCGGTGACGGTCACCGCCGTGGACGCCGCGGGCAACGCCAAGCAGCTGACCGACACCCAGCGGGTGACGATCGCCAAGCCGGCCAAGAAGAAGAAGAAGCGCGGGTAACGGCCCCCGCCAGGACGGACCGGCGAGCCGGTCCGATCCCTCACCGCCCCCTGCCGCCGCGATGCGGCAGGGTGGCGGGGTGGGCACGACGCAGCTGCAGGCGGCCGAGCGGGCGGTGGTCGCCGCGTTCCTCGCGCTCGGCCTGGCCAGCGCGACGTGGTTCGTGCGCATCCCCGACCTGCGCGACCGCGCGGGGCTGGGCGAGGGGACGCTGGGGCTCGTGCTCGCCGCGGGCGGCGTCGGCGCGGTCCTGGCCACGCTGGTCTGCGGGCGGCTCGTCGCCACCCACGGCAGCGCCCCGGCGATGCGCGTGGCGCTCCCCGCGGTGGCCGGGGCGCTCGCGCTCGCGTCGCTGGCCTCCTCGGCCGGCACGCTGCTGGCCGCGGGCGCGCTGCTCGGGATCGCCTTCGGCACGCAGGACGTCGCCATGAACGCCCACGGCGTGACCGTGGAGCACGAGCGCGGCCGGCCGCTGCTCAGCCGCCTGCACGCGATGTTCTCCCTCGGCGCGCTCGCGGGCGGCGGGCTGGGCGCCCTGGTCATCTCGGCGGGGATCGGACCGACCCCGCACCTGCTCGGCGTCGCGGCCCTGCTGCTCCTCGCCCTGCCGGCCTACGCCGGCCTGCTGCCCGCGTCCGTGGACGCCGAGGGCGTGCCGCCCGAGGCGCCCTCGCTGGGCGAGCGCCTGGCCGCGCTGCGCCACCCGTGGCTCGTGGCCTGCGCGGTGGTCGCGCTGGCGAGCTTCATCGCCGAGAACTCCGTGGGGGAGTGGAGCGGCGTCTTCCTGCGCGACGAGCGCGGCGCGGCCGACGCCGTCGCGGCGCTGGGCTACGTCGCGCTCAACGTGGCGATGGTCGTCGGGCGGCTCGTGGGCGACCGGCTGGTCACCGCGGTCGGGGAGCGGCGCACGCTGCTGGTCGGCGGCACCGTGGCGACGCTGGGCTGGCTCGCCGTCGTGGTGGTGGACTCGGCCTGGGTGGCGATCGGCGCCTGGGCGGTGGTCGGCCTGGCGGTGGCCAACGTCATCCCGGTCGTCTTCCGCGCCGCGGGCGCCCGCGGACGGGTCGCGCCCCCGGGCCGCGCGCTGCCCGCGTCGGCGGTGGGGCTGTCGATCGTCACCGGCCTGGGCTACGCGGGCGGCCTGCTCGGCCCGGGCCTCATCGGGGGGATCGCCCACGCCACGAGCCTGCCGACCGCGCTCCTGCTCCCCGTGGTGCTCTCGGCGCTCATCGTCGTGCTGGGGCCCGTGGCCACGCGGGGGCTCGGCCGGCCCGCGCCCGGGGAGTGAAGGGGTGTGCGCGCGATCCTCTCCGACCTGGACGGCACCCTCATCGACTCCACGCCGGCGGTGCTGCGGGTGTGGGCGTCCTGGCGGCGCGATCGCGGCCTGCCGGCCCACGACGCCGGCGCGCACCCGCACGGCGTGCCGGCCAAGCAGGTCGTCATGGCCATCGCCCCGCACCTCGACGCCGACGCGGAGGCCGCCGAGCTCGAGCGACGGGAGATCGCCGACCTGGACGGCGTGGTCGCGCTCCCGGGCGCCGACGAGCTGCTGCGCACGCCGCCCGCGGGCGTCCTGGTCGGGATCGTCACCTCGTGCACGGGGCCGCTGGCCGAGGCGCGCCTGCGCGCCGCCGGCCTGCCCGACCCGCCCGGGGTGCTGGTCACCGCAGAGCGCACCGAGCGGGTCAAGCCCGACCCCGATCCCTACCTCCTCGGGGCCCGCGAGCTCGGGGTGGATCCGGCGGACTGCGTGGTGCTCGAGGACGCCCCCGCGGGGGTCGCCGCGGGCCGCGCGGCGGGCATGCGCGTGGTGGCGGTGCGGACCGGCCACGACGACTCCCAGCTGTCGCAAGCCGACGAGGTCGTCGACGATGTCGCGGCGTTCCTCGCTGCACTGCGCTGACGCACCACATCCCGGTCAACCGACGTTCTCACGGTCTGCCGGGGGAACTGGCAGGATGTGGCCATGGCCGCCGTCTCCCACGGCGCGTCGGCGCGGCGGCGTGAGCCGTCCGTGCCTGCAACCAGGAACCGTAGGAGGAGCAACTCCACCATGAACAAGACCGAGCTCGCGCAGCACCTGTCCGAGAAGGCCAACCTGTCGTCGGGCGATTCGAAGTCCGCCGTCGACGCCTTCTCGGAGATCCTCTCCGACACGCTCTCGCGTGGCGGCGAGGTCAACATCGCCGGACTGGGGAAGTTCTCCGTCACGGAGCGCAACGCCCGTCAGGGCGTGAACCCCGCCACCGGGGAGAAGATCCAGATCGCCGCCTCCAAGGCGCCGAAGTTCACGGCCGCCAAGGCCCTCAAGGACGCGGTCAACGGCCGCTAGGCCCGACCGCTGGACCCGGCGTCCGCACGTGCGGGCGCCGGGCGCAGCGCCTCGGGAGGCAGTGGCTAGGATCGCCCGATGCCGCTCCCGGACGTCCTTCGCTCCCTGCTGACCGCGAAGGGCACCTCGGGTCACGAGACCGAGCCGGCCAAGCTCTGGCGCGACGCCGCCGAGGCCTTCGCCGAGGTGGCCGTGGACCGCATGGGCAACTCCACCGCCCGCGTCGCCGGCACGCAGTCCGGCCGCTCCGTGGCCATCCTCGGCCACATCGACGAGATCGGCCTCATCGTCACGCACGTCGAGTCCTCGGGCTTCCTGCGCTTCACCGGCGTCGGCGGCTGGGACACGCAGATCCTCGTCGGCCAGCGCGTCGTGCTCATCACCGCCTCGGGCGAGGTCCCGGGCGTCATGGGCCGCAAGCCGGTCCACCTGCTGGACGCGGACGCGCGCAAGAAGGTCGCCGAGCTCAAGGACCTGCACATCGACATCGGCGCGGGTGACAAGGACGCCGTCGAGGCGCTCGGCGTGCGCGTGGGCGACACCGCGATCGTCCCGGGCGACCCGCTGGAGCTCGCGGGCGGCCGCGTCGCCTCCAAGTCGATGGACAACCGCCTGGGCGCCTTCGTCGCCTACGAGGCCGCGCGCCTGGTCGCCGAGGCCGGCGGCGCGCCCGGCGACGTCATCGGCGTGGCCAACGTGCAGGAGGAGATCGGCCTCAACGGCGCGCGCCCCGTGGCCAACACGCTGCTGCCCGACTGCGCGATCGTCGTCGACGTCACGCACGCGACCGACGCGCCCGGCATCGAGGTCGGCCAGATGGGCGAGCACGAGCTCGGCTCGGGCCCCGTCGTCGAGCGCGGCGCCACGCTGCACCCGCGGCTCTTCGAGCTCCTGCACGAGACGGCCGCCATCGAGGGCATCCCCGTGACCGTCGCCGCCACGTCGGCGCGCACGGGCACCGACGCCGACGTGGTCCACTTCGCCGGCGCGGGCATCCCCACGACGATCATCTCGATCCCGCTGCGCTACATGCACTCGCCGGTGGAGGTCGCCCAGATCGACGACGTCCTCGCGGTCGCCCGCCTCATCGCGGCGTTCGCCCAGCGCCTGCCGGCCGACGAGGCCTTCCTGCGCTAGCCGCCGCCTGGCGCTCGGGCCGCGGAGGCCCGGGTAGCCTGGGAAGCAGCGTGCTGCTCCTCCTCGACATCGATGGCACTCTCGTCATCGGGGCGAGCTCGGAGCACCGCCAAGCCCTCATCGACGGCCTGCGCGAGGCGCTGGAGGTGGAGATCCCCGACCGCGTCCTGGACGAGGTGGAGTACTCCGGCCGGACCGACATCGCCATCGGCCGCTCGATGCTCGTGGCCGCGGGCCACCCGAGCGGGCTGCTCGACCGGCGCCTGGGGACGTTCATGGAGGCGGCCTGCGCGCACTACGACCGGCTCCTGCCCGACGATCTGAGCGACACGGTCATCCCCGGCGTGCCCGGCGTGCTCGACCGCCTGGAGGGCGAGGGGCACCGCCTCGCGCTCGTCACGGGGAACCTCGCGCCGATCGCGCACATGAAGCTCGACGCCGCCGGCATCGGGGAGCACTTCGTGCGCAACCTGGGCGGCTTCGGCTCCGACGACGAGGACCGCGCCGCGCTGCCCGGGCTCGCGCGGCTGCGGGCGGGCGGGCCGTCGGGGGAGCCGCACGCCCGCGAGGACACCGTCGTGGTCGGCGACACGCCGCTGGACATCGCCTGCGCCCGCGCCGACGGCGTGCGCGTGGTCGCGGTGACCACGGGCAGCTACGGCAACTACGCGCTCAGCGAGGCCGACGTCGTCCTGCAGACGCTCGCCGACCTGCCCGACGCCGCGTGGCGGCTCGGGCGGGCCGTCAACTACTAGACGGCGCAGGGCCCGGGACCAAGGTCCCATGGCGCGCGGGACCGGCGCGGGTGGACCCTGCGGGCATGAGCACCCACGCCGCCCCGTCGCGCGCCGTCCCCACCGCCGCCGCCTCCGCGAGCGAGGCGCCGGACCCGCGCGGGCTCGTCCTGCTCGTCGCGGGCTACGCCGCCTGCCTCGTCCTGCTCGCCGTGCACGTCGACCGGGCGTTCGGCCTGCCGGCCCACCCGCTGCTGATCCACGTGCCGGTGGTGCTCATCCCGGTGCTCAGCCTCGCGTCGATCGCGGTGGCCGTGCGGCCGGTGTGGCGCGAGCGCTTCGGCCTGGCCTGGGCGCTGCTCGCGCTCGTCGCCCTGGGCGGCACGGTGCTCGCGGCGGGCGCCGGGTCCGAGTTGCTGGGGAGGTTCGGCGGCGCGAAGCCGGGGACCGACCTCGCGGAGCACGCCGAGCTGGCCGACACGCTGAAGCTCGTCATGTTCGTCTTCGCCGCGGTGGTGGTCGCGGTCGTGGCGGCCGGGCGGCGGCTCCGTGGCCGCGCGCCCTCGCTGCTGGCGGGCGCGGCGCTCGTGGTGCTCGCCCTCGTCGCCGCCTACTACGTGGTGCGCGTGGGCGACCTCGGTGCCCGCGCCACCTGGTCGCGCGGCTAGGCGGCGGTCCGGTCGCCCGCGCGGCCCGCGGTCGCGTCGGCGCCGTGGGCGAGCTCGGCGATCGCGTCGAGCAGGCGCGGCCAGGCGCCCTTCGGCAGGTCGTGGCCCATCCCCTCGACCATCAGGAGCTGCGCGCCCGGGATGAGCCTGGCCGTGAGCTTGCCGCCCGACGGGTTGACCATCCGGTCCTTGGTGCCGTGGATGACGAGCGTCGGGGCGGCGATCGTCGTGAGCTGCGCCTTGCGGTCGCCCGAGGCGAGGATCGCCCCGAGCTGGCGGCCCATCCCGCGCGGGTCGCCGTCGCGGGCGATGCTGCGCCGGGCCTGGTCGCGCAGCGCGTCCTCGTCGCGGGGGAAGCCGGGGGAGCCGATGAGGCGGAACATCGCCACGGTCCGCTCGATGCCCTCCTCGCGCGTCTTGGCGGGCTTGCGCAGGAGGCGGGGGTAGACCGCGAGGGCGGGCTGGCCGAGCCAGCGGTGACCCGTGTTGGACATGATCGACGTGAGCGAGCGGACGACGTCCGGGTGCTCGGCGGCGATGGTCTGGGCGATCATCCCGCCCATCGAGGCGCCGACGACGTGGGCCGGCGCGAGGTCGAGCGCACGCAGGAGCGCGGCGGCGTCGCCGGCGAGGTCGGTCAGGCGGTACTGGTCGGGACCGAAGCGGCGGGTCAGGAGCTGCCGGATCCCGGGCGGGCGCACCTTGGTGTGCGTCGAGCGCCCCGCGTCGCGGTTGTCGAAGCGCACGACGTGGAAGCCGCGCCCCGCGAGCTGCGTGCACCACTCGTCGTCCCAGGCGATCATCTGCATGCCCAGGCCCATGACGAGCAGGAGCGGCGGATCGGTGGGGTCGCCGAAGGTCTCGTAGCAGAGGGTGATGCCCCCGCCGATGTCCTGGAGCTGCTCGGCCATGATGGGAACGCTAGCGTTCCCGACTGTCAGCGGGGCAGGTGGAACCCCATCCGGCGCGGCATCCCGGCGGCCAGGCGGACGAGCGCCGGGGCCTCGCGGTCGGCGTCGTCGGCGTCGTCCACGGCGAGCATGGCGGCCCGCACGAGCGAGCCGCCGACGTAGCGGGCGGGCTCGGGCGGGAACCTGCGCGGCGGCCGGCCGACGAGGCCGAGCGCGCTGTCGTCGGAGCGCACGTCGAGCGCCAGGTCGGCGAGGATCCGGCCGCCCAGGCGCGTCGGCCCGACGCCGTTGCCGGTGAAGCCGAAGCCGGCCACGGTGGAGCGCAGCACCTCATAGCGCGGGAGGTGGTCGGCGGAGACGTCGATGGGCCCGCCCCAGGCGTGGGTGATGTCGTCCGGCCCGACGCCCGGGAACATCCGCCGCAGCGAGGCGGCGGTGCGGTCCTGCACGGCGTGGTCGTCCTCCAGCCACGTGCTGCGGTGCGCGCCCATCCCCATCCGCCCGCCGCCCCAGCCGAAGGCGATGCGGTCGTCGGGGGTCGTGCGCAGGTAGTGCAGCATCGTCCGGCAGTCGCAGACCGAGGCGCCGTGGGTCCAGCCCGTCTGCTCGAGGACCTCGGGAACGGGCCGGGTGGCGACCATGTGGCTGGAGGCGACGCTGAGCGAGCGGGCGAAGGGCCTGAGGCCGACGCTCGCGGCGTTGATGGCCACGACGGCGCGGCGGGCGCGCACCCGGGCGCCGGTGCCCGTGGTGACCGTGACGCCGTCCTCGCGGTCGTCGAGGCCGGTGACGCGGGCGTGCTCGAAGGCGCGCACGCCGGCGGGGCGCAGCTGCGCGCGCAGGCCGCGGCTCAGGTGCCCGGGATGGACGGTGGCGGTGCCGTCGAGCACCGCGCCCGCGCGGAAGCGGGGGGAGGCGCAGTAGGTCGCGGCGCCGGCTGCGTCGACCTCGCGGTACTGCCCGGGCCGCCCGGCGGCGTCCAGCGCGGCGATGTCCGCGCGCCAGGCGCCGTCCTGCGCGGGGCCCGTGGCGACCTCCAGCCGCGGCGCGCGGGTGAAGGCGGCGTCCGGCGCGTGGGCCGCGCAGAACGCCTCGACCTCGTCGACCGCCCGCTCGGCGGCCGCGCGGATGCGCTCGGCCTCCGGCGCGCCGAACTGCTCGGTCAGGCCGCCCATGGCGTGGTCGTAGCCCTCGACGAAGCCGCCGTTGCGACCGCTCGGGCCCTCGCCGCAGACGTCGCGCTCCAGCAGCACGACGTCGGCGCCGAGCTCGCGGAGGCGCAGCGCCGTCCACATGCCGAGGTACCCGCCGCCGACGACGCAGACGTCGGCGGTGAGCTCGCCCTGCGGCGGCGCCCAGGCCTCGACGTCCCCGGCGTCCTCCAGCCAGAAGCCCCGCGCGCTGCGCCGCATCGCCATCGGGCTAGGCGGCGGTCCAGTAGGCATCGGTGCCGACGTCCTGGCGTTGGGCGCCCGCGGCGGCGAGCGCCTCGGCGGCGTCGTCGCGGGAGGTGCCCATGACCTCGGCGACCTCCTGGGTGGCCAGGGGGAAGGGCGCCCAGGCCAGGACCGCGGCGACGTCCTCGGGGTCCTCCGCGCGCTCGAGGCCGGGGGAGAGGTTCGCCACGGCGACCTCGTAGGTCAGCGCGGCCTGCATCCCCGGCACGCTGAGGCGCTCCTCGCCCGAGCGCAGCTCGTAGCTCGGGCACGTGTAGCGCCAGCCGCCCTCCCACTGCGCGAGCTTGCCCTTGAGCGCCAGCGCGGCGTCGGTCGGGTGGCGGGCGGCCTCGAGGTCGGCCTGCAGGGCCTCCTCGGTGCTCGGGGCCTCGAGCCAGGCGTCGAGGTCGGCTCGTGCGACGCCCGTCCGCTCGGCGGCCGCGGCGATCGCCTCGGGGTCGTCGAGCAGGCCCGTGTTGGACATCGCCATGACGCGCAGCTCGCGCAGGACGCGCTCCGCGGCGGCCTCGTCGGCGTGGGTGCGCACGGCGACGACCGCGCGGCAGGCGGGCAGCGTGGCGGCGACGGCGTCGCGCGGCGTCGTGTCGATCGGCATGCCGAACTTCGCGGCGAGCTGCTCCTGGCCCTTGGCGAGCTTCTCGGGGGTCAGCCCCTTCTCGGCGTACTCCTCGCGAGAGGCGGCGAGGCCGACCATCCGCACGTCGAAGCTGATCTGCTCGCCGTAGAGCCACTCGAGCCGGCGCTTGTGCGGCTCGGCGCTGAAGGCGAAGGGGCAGGCGGGGTCGGTGTACTCCGTGATGTGGACTGCGGCGGGCATGCCCTGACGCTACCCGGCACGCGAGCGCGCCCCGCGCCGCGCGCCGCTCGGGGGGGTGGGCTGGCTTGGCTTGGCAATGGCGAAGTCAAGCCAGCCCAGTGCTCCCGGGGGCGAGCCTCGCGGGCGCTCGCCTAGTCGGTGCATGGACCTGCGCCCCCTCCATTCGATCGCGTCGCGCCAGCGCGACCTGCTCACGCGTCCACAGCTGCGCGAGGGAGGCATCCCGCGCGGCACGATCGACGGCGCGGTCGACGACGGACGGCTGCACGTGGTCTTCGACGGGGTCTACAGCCTGGGCCCGCACTGCGACCGCGGCGACCGCTGGCTCGCCGCCGTGCTCGCCTGCGGGAGCGGCGCCGCGCTGAGCCACGGGTCGGCCGCGGCGCTGTGGGGCTTCGGCCGCGAGCGCCGCCGGGTCATCGAGGTGTCCGCCGCGCGGAGCCGCATCGGCCCCGCCGCGGTCCGCGTCCACCGCCCTCGCGCGCCGGCGCCGGTCGTCGAGCACCGCGGCATCCCCGTGACGCCGGTGCTCCGCACGCTCGTCGACCTGGCCGACGTCGTGGCCTTCGACGCCCTCCTGACGATGGCCATGGAGGCGGACCACCGCGGCCTTGCCGACCTCCGCCGGCTGGAGCCGATCCGCGGGCGGCGCGGGACCGGGCGGGTGG
>CAXUES010000051.1:0-3630 GCA_964250185.1 uncultured Solirubrobacteraceae bacterium
CAGCTCGCCGTCGACCTCGTCCAGCAGGTCAGCGGCGAGCTCGTCGACGCGCCCGGGCGCGACGTGGTGCACGGCCTTCGCGCCCGCGACGACCTCCGGCGCGGCGCCGGCGTTGCGCTCGGTGGTGAGCACGACGTAGTCGCCCCCGAGCAGCTCGCCGGCGTCCGCGATGGCCCCGCGGCCGAAGCGGATCGTGCGGTCGCCGTCACGCCAGGTGAAGTCCATGTCCCGCCGCTACCCCGCACGGCGTCCGCTCCCCCGTCATCATCGACCGGGAGATGACGAGCGCCACCGCCGTGCTGGAGAACTACGTCGGGGGCGCCTGGACGCCCGCGGGAGCGGCGGAGCACCTCGACGTGACGAACCCCGCCACGGGCGAGGTGCTCGCCCGGGTGCCGCTCTCCACGGCGACCGACGTCGACGCCGCGGTGGCCGCGGCGCGCGCCGCGCTGCCGGCGTGGCGCGCGGTGAGCGTCATCAACCGGGCCAAGGTCCTCTTCGACCTGCGCGAGCGGCTCGTGGAGCGCTCCGACGACCTCGCCCGCTCCGTCACGCGCGAGATGGGCAAGACGCACACCGACGCGACGGCCGAGGTGGCCCGCGCGATCGAGATGGTCGAGGCGGCCTGCGCGATCCCGACCACCATGCAGGGCCGGGTCCTCGAGGACGTCGCCCGCGGCGTCGACGCAGAGACCGTCCGCCAGCCCGTCGGCGTCTGCGCCGCGATCGCGCCGTTCAACTTCCCCGCGATGGTCCCCTTCTGGTTCCTGCCCTTCGCGATCGCCTGCGGCAACACCTTCGTGCTCAAGCCCTCCGAGCAGGTGCCGCTCACGCAGTCGATCGTCTTCGAGGTGCTCGACGGGCTGGGCCTGCCGCCCGGCGTCGTCAACCTCGTCAACGGCGGCCGCGAGGTCGTCGAGTCGCTGCTGGACCACCCGGGGATCGACGCGATCTCCTTCGTCGGCTCCGCGCCGGTCGCGCGCCTGGTCTACGAGCGGGCGGCGAAGGCGGGCAAGCGCGTGCAGGCCCTCGGCGGAGCCAAGAACCACATGGTCGTGATGCCCGACGCGGTCATCGACAAGACGGTGGACGGCCTGGTCGCCTCGGGCTTCGGCGCGGCCGGCCAGCGCTGCATGGCGGGCTCGGTCGTCGTGACCGTCGGCGAGGCGCACGACCGGCTCATGCCGGCGCTCGTCGACGCCGCGCGGGCGATGCGGGTCGGCGACGGCTCCGAGGAGGGCGTCGAGGTCGGGCCGGTCATCTCGTGTGCCGCGCGCGACCGCATCCGCGGCTTCGTCGACCGCGCCGAGGCCGGGGGCGCCGACGTCGTCGTCGACGGTCGCGACGTCGCGGGCACGGGCGTCGAGGGCTCGTCGTTCGTCGGGCCGACCATCGTCGACGGGGTGCGCCCCGGGGCCGAGATCGCCACCGACGAGGTCTTCGGGCCGGTGCTCGCGGTGGTGCAGGTCGACACGCTCGACGAGGCGATCGCGCTGGTGAACGCCAGCCGCTTCGGCAACGGCACCTCGATCTTCACCGAGTCCGGCGCGAGCGTCCGCCGCTACCGCCACGACGTCGAGGCGGGGATGATCGGCGTGAACATCGGCGTCGCGGCGCCCGTGGCGTTCTTCCCGTTCAGCGGCTGGAAGGACTCCTTCCTCGGCGACCTGCACGCCCATGGCCCCGACGCGGTGGAGTTCTTCACCCGCAAGAAGACCGTCACGAGCCGCTGGCTCTCCGACGGCCAGGGCCACGGCAGCTACTTCGTCGAGCGCTGAGCGCCCCGCGGCCGCCTAGGGCCGCGGGAAGAGGTCGAAGGCCTCGCGGACCGCGGCGGCGGCCGGCTTGGCCTCGCCGCGGATGGTGAACAGGCCCTTCTGGTTGTGGCCGCGGGGCAGCCGGATCCCGGGCACCTTCTTGAGGATCGAGCCGCCCGAGAAGGCTGGGTTCGTCGCGAAGTCGCGCAGGATCCACACGAACGCGCCGGAGAGGCCGGGCTGGGTGGCCAGCCCGCGCAGCTGCCCGCCGAGCAGCGCCGACTGGTACGCCAGGCCGCCGGGGCGGTCGGTCGGGTTGTTCGGCGTGCCCTCCGCGCCGAGCTCGGCGGCGATCAGCACCTTGCCGGGCAGCCGCGCGCGGAAGGCGGCCAGGCGGGCGCGCAGCGCGTCGAGCGCCTCGGCGGGCGTGGCGTCGGTGCGCTCGTACCAGCCGAAGTAGGAGGTCGTGCCGACCGCGTCGAGGTCTGAGTACATCGCGCCGGGGTCGCGGGGCAGCAGCTGCTTCCACACGTCGACGCTGACCATGCGGCCCGGGTCGAGGGCGTGGATGGTCCGCGCCTGCGAGCGCACCCAGGCGCCCTGGCCCGGCCGGCCGTTGCCGGAGACCTCGGTGCCCAGGCTGTAGCCGATGACCGACGGGTGGACCTGCGCCTCGCGCACGCCCGTGGCCACCTGCGCGGCGGCCTTCGCGCGGAGGGCCGGCGTGACGAGCGAGAACTGCGCGGGGGAGTCGACCGGGCCCACCTGCATCCACACGAAGATCCCCGCGGCGTCCAGGCGCTCCATGAGCGCGGGCGCGAGCGGGTGCTGCACCCGGACGGCGTTCGCGCCGATGGCGGTGAGCTCCCGGACGACCTCGTCGAGCTCGGCGGGCCGCAGCGCGTCGCCGTGGCCCACGGCGTCCTCCTGCAGCGACGCGCCGCGCAGCACGAGCGGGGCGCCGTTGAGCCGGATGCCCGAGGCGTCCCAGGTGACCTCGCGCAGGCCGACGCGCGCCCGGTAGGCGCCGCCGTCGGCGCCCACCGCGAGCTCGTAGAGCTGCGGGGAGCCCGGCGCCCACAGCGCGGGCTGCGGGACGGCGAGCGTCGTGCGGAAGGTGCGCGTCGCGCCCGCGGCGACCTGCTGGGCTCCGAACGCGGCGGTGAGCTCCGCGGAGCCCTCGCGCGTGAGCGAGGCGACCGGCGCGATCGAGCGGGCGCTCGCCGCGGTGTTGGTGACCTGGGCGCTGACCGCCACCTGCGCCGAGCCGTCCGGCGCGAGCGTCGTGCGCACCGCGGCGGTGCGCACGTCGGCGGTGCCCAGGGCCCGCATCGTCGCCTCGCCGTTGAGGCCGCCGTAGTTGAACCACGTCCGCGACTGCCCCTCGCGCACGAGGCGCGCGGGCGAGCGCCAGTCCACGCGCACGACGACGCGGTGGCTGCCGCGCGTCAGGCGCGGGCGGACCTCGAAGGGCAGGAAGGCGCCGCTGTGGGAGCCGACGGCGTGCCCGTCCACGTAGACCGTCGCGTCGGCGTGGGCCGAGGCGAAGCGCAGCGCGTAGCGGCCGGCGGAGGGTGCCGTGACCCGGCGGCTGTACCAGCCGACCGTCCCCTTGAACGCCCGCTGGGCCTGATCCAGCGAGGCGCCCGTCGGGGTGCTCTGCGGGTTGCCCGAGTGGGGGAGGGAGACCGTGGCGCCGCCGAAGGTGCCCCGGGGCCAGCCCGCGCGCGTGCCCCGGCCGGAGGGATCGGCGCGATAGCGCCAGCCCGTGGAGATCGCGACCTGGCCGCTGGGTCCGTCGAACGCCTCGGGCGCCGGGGCGGCGGGCTGGTGGGCGGGCAGCAGGGCCGCGGCGAGGAGGGCGTCGACGAGC
>CAXUES010000051.1:3640-12427 GCA_964250185.1 uncultured Solirubrobacteraceae bacterium
ATCGTGCGAGTCCAACGGGGCGCGCGCCGCGAAGTCGCGGTGCGCTCGAGGGGCGTCGGACCCTAGAGGGTGGCGGGGACGTCCCCGCCACCCCCACGTCAGCCGATCCAGGCCGCGGTGTGGCGCTCGCCCCGGCCGAGGTTGTGCAGGAAGCGGCGCAGCGCCGGGTGGGCGCTCCCGCGCAAGTGGGCCGCACGCGCCCGCAGCAGGCCGACGAGCTCCTCGGAGGCGACGAACGGATCGGCCACGACATCCCCGGAGGCGACGGCGACCGCGGCCACGGCGGTGCCGTCGCGCTCGCCGATCAGGACGTCGCCGACGAGGGCGGGGGCCTCGTCGAGCGTGGCGAGGCGCGACAGCGTCAGGGCGTCGGCGGGCCCGGCCGGACGGAGGGCGAAGGTGGGCTGGAGGTCCAGGAGGGAGGTGGTGGTGGCGGGCATGGGAACAAGGTCCCACCGCGCGGCCATCACGTCCAATGACAGAAGTGGTCCGAAGCTATAAGCTGCGCTCATGCTCGACGTCCGCCGTCTGCGCGTGCTGCGCGAGGTCGCCGCCCAGGGGTCCTTCTCCGCCGCGGCCGAGGCCCTGTCCTACACCCAGTCGGCGATCTCCCAGCAGATCGCCGCGCTGGAGCGCGAGGCCGGGACCACCCTGGTGGAGCGCTCCTCGCGCGGGGTCCGGATGACCGAGGCGGGCCGCGCGCTCGTGGTCCACGCCGAGGCGATCCTCGCCCGCCTGGCCGACGCGGAGTCCGAGCTGGACTCGATCGCCGGCCTGCGCGGCGGCCGGCTGCGGATGACGACCTTCACCACGGCGGGCGCGACCATCGCCCCCCGGGCCATGGTCGCGTTCCGCGCCGCGCATCCCGGCGTGGAGCTCAGCCTGGAGCCGGGGGAGTGGCCGGAGTCGCACGAGCGGCTGCGGGCGGGGGAGACCGACATCGCGCTCTCGATCACCGCGCCCTTCCAGGACGGCCTGGGTGACGAGTACGAGCTCACCCACCTGCTCGACGAGCCGATGTTCGTCCTGCTCCCCGCGGGGCACCGGTTGGCCCTGGACGGCGACGACGTGCGCCTGGAGGAGCTCGCCGACGAGGAGTGGATCCTCGGCCACGCGACCCTGGGCTGCCCGGACACGCGCATCCTCATCCGCGCCTGCCAGGAGGTCGGCTACGAGCCGCGCATCGCGTTCAACTCCGACGACTACCTGGCCATCCAGGGCTTCGTCGCGGCGGGCGTCGGCGTGTCGATGATCCCCGACATGGCGCTCATCGCCATCCGCGAGGACGTCGTCGTCAAGCGCCTGCAGGGCGCCGCGCCGCAGCGGCGCATCTGGGCCGCCACGCTGAAGGGCTCCTGGCGCTCCCCGGCGCGCGAGGCGATGCTCGAGACCCTCCAGCAGGTCTCCGCCGAGTTCACCACGCGGCGCAGCGACCTGCGCCTCGTCGCCTGAGCGACCTAGCCTCCGGCGCGGTCGGCGGTCAGCGCGGCCAGGCGGCCCAGGGCGGGCAGCGCGGCCGCGACGGTCGCGCGGTCGGCCGGAGCGAGCTCCCCGAGGCTGCGGGCGAGCACGGCGATCCGCTCGGCGCGCGTGCGGTCCAGCGCCTCCAGGCCGTCGGGGGTGACCGCCACGAGCACCGCTCGGCCGTCGTCCGGGTCGGGGCGCCGCTCGGCCAGCCCCTCGTTGCACAGCCGGTTGACCAGCCCGGTCATCGTCGGCTGGGCGACGGACTCGCGCGCGGCCAGCGTGGTCACGCGCAGCGGGCCGAGGTCGCGCAGCTGGGCCAGCACCGAGGTCGCGGTCCGGCTGCGCTCGCGTGGGGCGGCGCGCAGGACGGAGCGGGTGAGGCCGATGATCCCCGCTTCGAGGTCGTCGGCGAGGGCGGTCGGGGTGCCGGCCATCGAGGCGAAGGGTAGTCGGAGCTATGCAACTCGGACGCACGCGGCTCGCGGGCCGGGCCGTCGCGGGTACGGTCCGCGCCGTGCCCGGCGATCCGCCCATCCCGCCCGTCGTCGACGCGACCTGGCTGCGCGAGCACCACGAGGACGTCGTCGTCGCCGACGTCCGCTGGTACCTCGACGGGCGCTCGGGGCTGGACGCGCACCACGCGGGGCACGTGCCCGGCGCGGTCTGGGTCGACGTGGACGCCGACCTCTCCGACCACGCGCGCGACGGGGAGGGCCGCCACCCGCTGCCCACGCCCGAGGCCTTCGCCGCCGCGCTCGCCGCGCGCGGGATCGGCGACGGCGACATCGTCGTGGCCTACGACGACACGGGCGGCGTCACCGCGGGGCGCCTCGTCTGGCTGCTGCGCGCGACCGGCCGCCCCGCGGCGCTGCTCGACGGCGGCCTGGCCGGCTGGGACGGGCCCCTGGAGAGCGGCGGGGTGGAGCGCGCGCCGCGCTCGATGACGCCCGTGCCCTGGCCGTCCGGGCGCTTCGCCACCGTCGAGGACGTCGACCGCGCCGACGCGCCGCTGCTCGACGCGCGCGCGCCCGACCGCTACCGCGGCGCCTCCGAGCCCGTCGACCCGCGCGCGGGGCACATCCCGCACGCGACGAGCCTGCCGGCCGCGGAGCTGCTGGCCGACGACGGACGCCTGCTCGACGGCGCGCAGCTGCGGGAGCGCTTCAAGGCCGCGGGCGTCGGTGGCGGCGCCGCCGAGGACGAGGCCGCGCGGGCCATCTCCTCCTGCGGCTCGGGCGTCACGGCCTGCCTGTCCCTGTTGGCCATGGAGCGCGCTGGGCTGCCGCCCGGGCGCCTCTACGTCGGCTCGTTCTCGCAGTGGAGCCGTGACCCCGACCGCGACGTGGCCACGGGCGACTGACCGTGCGGGCGCCCGCACCGCTGCGGCGCTGGCCGCAGCTCGCGCCGCGTCGCACGGTGCGCGCGGTGCTGCAGGGCTACGACGACCACGACCTGCTGACCTTCGCCAGCGCCATCGCCTTCCAGGTGCTCACGGCCGTCGTTCCGCTCCTGCTGCTCGTCCTCGGCCTGCTGGGGAGCCTCCACCTGACGGAGGTGTGGCAGGACGAGGTCCGGCCCGAGGTCGCCGGGAGGGTGAGCCGCGCCGCGCTCGTGGTCATCGACGGCACGGTCGCGCAGGTGCTCGGCGACCGGCAGGTCTTCTGGGTGACGCTGGGCGCGGTGCTCGCCGCCTGGCAGGTCTCGGGCGCCGTGCGGGCGGCCATGGACGTGCTCAACCGCGTGCACGGCACGCGCGAGGAGCGGTCGTTCGTCCGGCGCTACGCCGTCTCGCTGGCGCTCGCCCTCGTGTTCATGCTCGTGCTGGTCGCCGCGCTGGCCGTCGTCAACCTCGTGCCGCTCGTCGACGGCGACCCGGGGCCCGTGGTGGGAGCGCTGCTGCTCCTGGCCCGCTGGGGGACGGCCGCGGGGCTGCTGCTGCTAGGCATGGGGCTGCTGCTGCACTTCGGGCCCGACCGCACGGGGCACCTCGGCTGGACGTCGCTCGGCAGCGTGCTGGTCGTCGGCAGCTGGGTCGTGTGCTCGGGGCTCTTCCTGCTCTACCTCACCCGCCTGGCCTCCTACGGGTCGGTCTTCGGCGCGCTGGCCACGGTGGTGGTGCTCTCGGGCTACCTGTACCTGTCGGCGATCGTCTTCGTCACGGGCATCCAGGTCGACGCGCTGCTGCGCGCCGACGTCCTGGACGAGGGCGACGCGTCGCGCCCGCACCGCGACGCGGTGCCCCGGAGCCGGCGATGAGGTCCGACGGCCGCTTGGTCGGCGCGATCGCCCTGGGCGGGGCCGCCGGGGCCCTCGTGCGCTCGGGGCTGGAGGAGCTGCTCCCGCCCGACCCCGGCGCCTGGCCCTGGACGACGCTGGTCATCAACCTGGCGGGCGCCGCGCTGCTGGCCGCGGTGATCACGACGGTGGCGCTGGGACGCGGCTCGCGCTACCGCCGGCCGCTGGTCGGGACGGGCTTCTGCGGCGCCCTGACGACCTTCTCGACCCTCCAGCTCGAGCTGCTGCGGATGCTCGACGCGGGGCGGATCGGCCTCGCCGCGGCCTACGCGGGCGCGAGCGTCGGCCTCGGGCTGCTCGTGGTGGTCGCGGTGACGCGGGGGATCCGGGCGGCGGCGGCATGAGCGGGCTGGTGCTGTGGGCGCTCGTCGCGGTGGCCGGGGCGGCGGGCGCCCTGCTGCGCTGGATCGTCTCCGAGCTGCCCGTGGGGATCTTCGTCGTCAACGTCTCCGCGTGCCTCGTGCTCGGGGTGCTGGTCGGCGCGTCGGTGCGCGGGAACGCCTACCTGCTGGCCGGGACCGCGTTCGTCGGCGCGTACTCGACCTACTCCACGTGGATGGTGGACGCGGAGCGCCTCGCGGAGGCGGGTCGCGCCCGGGCGGCGGTGCTCGACGTCGGCGCGAGCCTGGTGGTCGGGCTCGGGGCGCTCGCGCTGGGCCGGTGGATCGGGAGCGCGGCCTAGGACCGACGGGCCACAACCGCGTCCCCCGTGCTTCCGGTGCGGCGCTGGCGGGCAAGCGTCCAGGCATGTCGAAGCTCGACCGGAAGTTCCACGACGAGGAGCTCAAGCGGCTCCAGACCGAGCTCGTCAAGCTCCAGCGCCACGTCATGGCCAACGACCTGAAGCTGCTCGTGCTCTTCGAGGGCCGCGACGCGGCGGGCAAGGGCGGGGTCATCAAGCGCATCCGCGAGCGCCTCAACGCGCGCGGCCTGCGCGTGGTCGCGCTCACCACGCCGACGGACCTCGAGAAGTCGCAGTGGTACTTCCAGCGCTACGTCGAGCACCTGCCGGCGGCGGGGGAGATCGTCCTGTTCGACCGCTCCTGGTACAACCGCGCCGGCGTCGAGCGGGTCATGGGCTTCGCCACCGACGAGGAGGTCGAGGAGTTCCTGCGCACCGCGCCGGACTTCGAGCGGATGATCGCCGACTCGGGCATCGTGATCGTCAAGTACTGGTTCTCCATCGGGCCGGAGGAGCAGGAGAAGCGCTTCCAGAAGCGGATCAAGGACCCGATGCGGCGCTGGAAGATCTCGCCGATGGACCTCGAGGCGCGGGGAAAGTGGAGCGAGTACTCCAAGGCCAAGGACGAGATGCTCGCCCGCACCGATCACGCCCGCGCCCCGTGGCGCGTCGTGCCGGCCGACGACAAGCGCCGCGCGCGGCTCAACTGCATCGCGCACCTGCTGACGGTCATCCCCTACGACGAGCCCGAGGACGCCGACATCGAGCTGCCGCCCCAGCAGGTCGACGAGAGCTACGTGCGCCCGCCGCTGGAGGAGCAGTCCTTCGTGCCGCAGATCTACTAGCCGCGGCGGCTCCCGGGCCGGTAGCGTCGCGGGCCGGATGCGGCTCCATCGGCTCGGCGTGACCGTCCTCGCGGCAGCGGCCCTCTTCGGGGTGGCAGCTCCCGCCGGCGCCGCGCCGATCACCGTCGACCTGCGCGTCGAGGGCCCGTCGGGCACCGTCTTCCAGGGGCCGGTGAACACCGACGTGGCTCCGTTCCGCTTCACGGACTCCGAGACCGCCTACCCCTGCGGCACCGGGGCGGTGACCCGTGGCGCCGTGCTCGCGGCGGCGTCGCGCTCGGCCCGGACCTTCCACCCGTCCACGTCCACGACGACCACCGGGTTCTCGCTGCTCGGGTCGTTCGACGCGACCACCGGGTCGCCGACCATCACCTCGGTCGGCGGGCAGGACGTGCGCCCCTCCGAGGCGACGGGCCGGCGGCTCGCGGAGTACGTCGACGGCGTCGCGGCCACCTCGGGGGCCTGCCAGGACGTCGTCGCTCCGGGCGACGACGTGGTCTTCGCCTGGGGGACCGGCGCACCGCCCGAGCGCGTGCTGGCCCTCGCCTTCGTGGGCTACACGGGGCCTGTCTGCTCTGCCGATCCGACGATCCGGAGCATCTACCGGGTCACCGACGAGGCCACGGGGCAGCCCGTGCAGGGCGCCGCGGTCGCCGATGAGCTCTCCGACGCCGACGGCGTCGTGCGCGTCGGCGGCTTCCCGCGCGACGGCGTGCGGGCGAGCAGGGCCGGGGACGTCGCGTCGGCGACCATCCCGCCCCAGCCGGTCCCGCCGTGCCCGCCGCCCAACGTCCCACCGCCGCCGCAGCAGGAGACGGTCACGTCGCCGTCGGCGCCCCCGCCGGCGGCCGGCGCGCCGACGCCGGTCGCACCGCAGGTGACGCTCAGGAGCGCTCCCGGGCTGCGGCTCGGCGCCCTGCGCCTCACGGCGACGTCCGACGTGGCGGGCACCTCCCGGGTGAGCGTCCGGCTCGGCGGCGTGCGCGTCGCGCGGTCGCTCACCTTCGCCGCACCGGGATCGGTGACCACCGGGGTGCGGACGACCGCCCGGCAGAACCGGCGCCTGCGTCGGGCGCTCGGGCGGGGGGCGATCCGCTTCAGGGCGACGATCACCGCCGCCGGCGCCAGTGCGACGGCGTCGGGCGTGCTGCGCCGGTAGGCCCGGAACGAACGGAGCCCCGCGATGGCGGGGCTCCGTTCCTGCACATGCGCCGAAGAGGACTCGAACCTCCACGAGTGTTACCTCACAAGGCCCTCAACCTTGCGCGTCTACCAATTCCGCCACCGGCGCGGGTGGGACGCGGCAGTGTAGCGGCGCCGGGTGGCGTGGGTCGCCCGGCTTGACTTCCGTCGGGGGCGATGGGTACAGTCGAACACGTGTTCGACCCGACCACAGCTCCCGATCTCCGCGGAGGCCCCTCGTGGACCTGACCAAGCGCCAGCAGGAGATCTTCGACTTCATCAAGCGCTACTCGGCGAAGTACGGCTACCCGCCGACCGTCCGGGACATCGGCAAGGCCGTGGGCCTCGCCTCGTCCTCGACCGTCCACGCGCACCTGGCCAACCTGGAGAAGCTCGGGCTGCTGCGGCGCGACCCCTCCAAGCCGCGGGCCATCGAGCTGCTCGACCGGGCGGCGGAGTCGGTCATCGACAACGTGCGCTCGATCGTGGAGGGGCCCCAGGGCCTTCCGCTCGTGGGGGCGGTGGCCGCGGGCCAGCCCATCCTCGCCGAGGAGAACATCGAGGAGTACGTGCAGGTGCCGTCCGCCGCGGGCGGCGAGTCCGGCGAGTACGTGCTGCGCATCCGGGGCGAGTCGATGAAGGACGCGGGCATCCTGCCCGGCGACTTCGTGGTCATCCGCCCGCAGGACACGGCCGCCGACGGTGAGATCGTCGTGGCGCTCGTGGGGGAGGAGGCCACGGTCAAGCGGTTCTTCCGGGAGGCCGACCACATCCGCCTGCAGCCCGAGAACACCTCCATGGAGCCGATCCTGTCGACGGACGTGCGGGTCCTCGGGCGTGTGGTCGGCCTGTTCCGGAGCGTCTGAGGTGGCGACCACGCTGACCATCGGCCAGCAGCAGCAGTTGCGGCGCTCGCGCCTGCGTGGAGCCGCCCGACCGACGCGTCCCGGTGGCGACCAGCTGCGCCTCGACGCGCCCTACGTCGCCCGGGCCCGGCCCGCGGCGCCGGCCGCGCCGAGCGCGCCGAACGATCGTGCCGTCCCCGCGCCGCATGCGCGGGGGGCAGAGCAGCGTGTCCACGACGGGCCGACGCTCGACGAGCTCCTCGTCGGCGTATGGGAGGGCCTGTCCGTGGGCGAGGAGGTCACCTGCCCCGTCTGCCGCGCCGGCGCGCTCGCGCCGGAGGCGGCGGACGGCCGGCGGGCGCAGGCGATGGTGCGTTGCCCGGCCTGCGCGAGCCGCCTGGCGCGCTAGTCGACGCTCGACAGCACGACGAGGTAGCCGTCGAGGTCGCGCAGCCACAGCTCGCGGTGCCCGGAGTTCGGGTTGACGTGCACATCGGTGACCAGGCTCGCCCCGAGCGCGCGGGAGCGCTGCACCGCCGCGTCGAAGCGCTCGACCTCGAACCAGACGGCCACGCCGTTGCCCATGGGAGCCGACGGGTCGCCGATCGTGGCGTGGTGGTGGTCCTCGCCGGCGAGGTGCAGCTGCAGCACGAGCTCGCCGTCCACCCGGAGCTGCTGGTACTCCGGGCCGCCGTGGCTGCCCGTCGCGCCGAGGACCGCCTCGTACCAGCGGCTCGAGGCCTCGACGTCGGCCACCGCGAGCAGGGGCTGCGGTCGGACGGCGGCCATCCGCGGAGGCTACGCCGCGACGACCAGCGCGGCGACGAAGATCCACACGAGGTGGGCGGACTGGTCGATCGCGATCCACAGCGGGGTGCCGAAGGCCGCGTCGGTGTGCTTGACGGCCAGGACGTAGCGGCGCAGGAGGCGCCCGTCGTCCTGGACGAGGTGGGTGCCGAGCGTGATGGCCATGCCGGCCACGGCGCGCACGGGCGACTCGGCGATCGCGAACCAGACCAGGGCGACGGCCATGGGCGCGCTGTAGGTGGCCAGGTGGCACAGCAGCGCCTTGCGGGCCTCCGGATCGCTGCCCAGGCCGCCGACCTTGCGCGTGGCCTGGAACTCCGTCTGCAGCAGGAAGTCCCCGGCCACATGGCAGACGAACAGCACGAGGAAGGCCTCCGTCCACGCCATCGGCGCGCGAGGTTAGTGCAGATGTCCACGGGGCGGCGCACCCGTGCACTACCGTCCCGCGGGCAGGTCAGGCAGTCGCGGGGGCCGTTCGCCGGTCCTCGAGGAAAGTCCGGACACCACAGGGCGAGGTGGTCGCGCGAGCGACCCGGGGAAACCCGCGGGAAAGTGCCACAGAAACACACCGCCGATGGGCTGCTCCGCGAGGAGGGCCACAGGCAAGGTTGAAAGGGTGCGGTAAGAGCGCACCGGCGTCGCGGTGACGCGGCGGCCAGGCAAA
>CAXUES010000052.1:0-12357 GCA_964250185.1 uncultured Solirubrobacteraceae bacterium
GCGGCGATCGCCGCCTCCAGCGCCTCGCGCGCCTCGCGGACGCCCGTGCCGACCGCCACGCCGAGGCGCGCCTCGAACTCGAGCTCGTCGGGCACCTGGCTCGACCAGCTCCCGGCCTGGATGCGCCCCACGAGCAGGGGGTACGGGAGCTCGAGCAGGTCCATCAGCGGGTGCGCCGCACCCCCGTTGACCTGCCGCTCGTGCGCGGCGAGCGCCTCGTGCACGGCGACGTAGCGGTCGATCGCCGAGACGCCCTCGAGGCGGACGGCGGCGTGCGCCGTCACGCCGCGGACCGTGCCGGTGAAGGTCAGCGCGCCCCCGTGGGCGATGACCACGTCGAACGCCGTCGGCTCCGGGATGAGGCAGGCGTCGAAGCGGTCGTCGGCCTCGAGCGCCGCGAAGGTGCCCAGGCCGCCGTCCTCCTCCGAGGCCACCGCCTGGAGCACGACCTCCGCCGGCGCCTCCCCGAGCACACCGCGCACGGCCGCCATGGCGTGCAGCGCGGCGACGACGCCGCCCTTCATGTCCAGCGCGCCGCACCCGCGGACCCGCCCGTCGGCGACGACGCCGTCGAACGGGTCGTGCGCCCAGGGCACCGACCCCGGCGGCACCACGTCGAGGTGGCCGTTGAGGCACAGCCGCGCCGGACCGGCGCCGGGCACGCGGGCGGTCAGGCCGAGCAGCTCGTCGCGCGGCGCCTCCTCGCCCGGGTGGTCCGGGTGGGCCCGCAGCGCCGCGAGGTCGTGGACGTCGATCGCCGGGTCGAGGTCGAGCCGCTCGGCCATCCGCGCGAGCGCCTCGACCGCCGGGCGCTCGTCGCCCGTGGGGCTCGCGGCGCGCACGAGCGTCGAGACGTCGGCGGCGAGCGCCGCCGGGTCCAGCGCCTCGAGGACGGCGTGCTCCGCGGCCCGCGGGTTGAAGTGCTGCTTCATGGCGGCGCAGGGTCGCTCAGCGTGGTCGCCACGTCAAGGCGGATTTGACAGGAGCGTCGCGGTCCCACATGCTCCGGCTCTTGAAGTCGCACTTCATGACGGATCCGGTCCTCCACCCTCGTCGCCCCACGTGAGCGGCCTCGACGAGCAGCTGCGCGTCGAGCTGGGCCTGCACGTCCGGCGCCTGCGCCAGGAGCAGGGCTCCACGCTGGCCCAGCTCGCCGAGCAGGTCGGCGTGAGCCCGTCGGCGCTCAGCCAGATCGAGCGCGGCAAGAGCGAGCCGTCGCTCGGCACGCTCTGGCGGCTCGGGCGAGCGCTCAAGGCGTCGCTCTTCGACTTCTTCGCCCGGGACGACGACCTCACCGTGAGCGTCACCGCGGCCGCGGCGCGCAAGCACGTCGACTTCGGGCGCTTCCACTACGAGGCCATCGCCCAGAGCCGGCGGCGCACGATCGACCTCTTCGTCCTGCACGTCGACCCGGGCGAGGGCCCGGTGCGCGAGGTCGTGGCCCATGCGGGCGAGGAGGCCGGCCTCGTCATCAGCGGCCAGATGGACGTCCTCGTCGCGGGCACGCCCCACCGCCTCGGTCCCGGTGACGGCATCTGGTTCCTCAGCTCGGAGCCGCACACGTTCGTCCCCGTGGGCGACGAGGCCTGCATCAGCGTGTGGGCCGACACGATCCCCGAGGCGGCCGGCGACGGCGACGCCTGGAGCCGCTCGCTCTTCGGGCCGGTCGAGCCGGCCGCGGCGGACCGCACGTGAGCGCCCGCGCCCGGGCCGCAGCGCGACGGGCCGCGGCGCTGGGGCTCGCGCGCCGGCTCGAGCTCGACCAGGCGCAGCTCGCCGCGGACGTCGCGCACCTGAGCGCGATCGGCTCGCGGCCCGACGGCTTCCGGGTGACGGGCACCCCGGAGGACCGCGCCGCGGCCGCGCACGCGGCCAGCCGGATGGAGGCCATCGGGCTCACCGGCGTCGCCGTCGAGGACGTCCGCGTGGACGGCTGGCGCCTCGAGGCGGCGTCGCTCGCGCTCACCGGGGGCCGCACGCTCCACGGCGCCTCCCTCGGCGGGGCGCCCGGCACCCCGCCCGGAGGCATCACCGCGCCGTTGGTCGACGTGGGCCGCGCCGGGCGGGCGCGCCTGGACCGCCTCGACGTCGCCGGGCGCGTCGCGCTGCTCGACTGGCACACGCTCGCGGTCGCCCCGGCCGACGTCGCGCTCGAGCTCGGGCTGCGCGGCGCCGTCGGCATCGTGCTCGCCTCGTTCCCCGGCGGACCGCTCTACCAGGCCGAGGGCGCCGTGGGCTCCTTCGACTCGCACTGGCACGCGGGCGCCCCGCCCGTCCTCACCGTCGCCAAGGAGGACGCGCTCGAGCTGCGCGGGCTCCTGCGGCAGGGGCCGGTCGAGGGCACGCTCGTCGTGGAGGCCACGCTGGCGCCCGGCACCGCCGGCGCGAACGTCGTCGGCTACCTCGAGGGCGAGGCGGACGGGCCGCCGATCGTCGTCGGCGCCCACCACGACGGCTGGTTCCACGCCGCCTTCGACAACGCCACGGGCGTCGCGGCGCTGCTCGCGCTGGCCGAGGGGCTCGTCCGCGACGGCGGGCGGCCGCGCCACACGATCTGCTTCACGTCGCGCACCGCCGAGGAGCACGGCGCCTTCGACTCGGCCTACGACTGGTGCGCCGGGGCGTGGGGGCAGGTCCACGACACCCACCCCGACTGGGCCGGCTCGCCGTTCCACCTCTGCCTGGAGGCCAGCGGCCACCCCGGGCTGCGGACGATCGTCGAGGCGCCCGTCGAGCTGCGGGGCTGGGCGGGATCGGCCTGCCGCACCGCCGACGCCGAGGGGTGGCTGACGGCGGGCTGGCGGGTCGGGCCGCCCGTCAGCGGGACGGAGCAGTGGCCCTACCTGGTCTCGGGCGTGCCCGGCGTGGCGACCTACGCCTGGGAGACCTCCTTCCGCCGCGACCGGTACCACACGCCGCTCGACACGCCCGCGCTGGTCGACCTCCCCCACCTCGAGCGGGTCATCCGGACCTACTCGCTGCTGCTCGCCGAGGCCGACGCCGACCCCGACGCGATCCACGACCACGCCGCCCGCGGGCGCCACCTGGCCAGGGCGGCCTCCGCGGTCGGCGCGCCGGCCGACGCGCTCGCCGCCGCCGCCCGCGACCGGGGGACGTCGCGCGGCCGCGCGGCCTTCACCTGCGCCGGCCTCGCCCTGCACGCCCTCGACGCCCACGGCGCGCTCGCCTACCCGCACGCGCAGGCGGCCGCGGACCTCGCCGCCCTCGAGGCCGCCCTCGACGCCGTCGACGCGGAGGACCCCGCCGCCGCGGTGGCCGCGCTCGAGCGGGTGGGCGCCTCGCGCCAGGCCCGCGAGCTGTCCCACGAGGCGTTCCGCCGCCACCTCGCCCGGACAGGACCTGGAGCGCCGCGCCTCGCCTGGGGCGCCGCGAGCCACCTCACCGCGAGCCCGGACCTCTGGGTCGAGCTCGCCGCCCTGCGCGGCGAGCCCGGCGCGCAGGCGCCCGGCCCGTGGATCACCGCCTCCCTGCGCCGACACCGCGACACCGCCCGCCACGACCGAGACGACCGCCTCGCCGCCATGACCTCTGCCCTCCACGCCGATCGACCGGAGCACCCTTGACCGCCCGCCGCCTCTCCCTCCTGCTGCTCCCCGCCCTCGCCGCCCTCGGCGTGGCGGGCTGCGGAGGAGGCTCATCGAGCGACGCCGGCGCCACCGGCGCCAAGGCGCCGGCCGCCGGGGGCACCCCAGCGGGCGCCGCCGACTAGCCGCACCGCGGCGGGACGCTGACCATGGACTGGTTCGGCGCGGGGACGTCGATCGACACGGCCGTCGACTACGACCCCAACTGGTTCGTCCTGCGGATGACCAGCGACGGGCTGCTCGCCTACAAGCAGGTCGGCGGCGCGGCGGGCAACGAGCTCGTGCCCGACCTCGCCACGGCGATCCCCAAGCCGACCGACGGCGGCCGGACCTACGTCGTCCAGGTCCGCAAGGGCGTGAAGTTCTCCACGGGCGCCACGGTGAAGCCGAGCGACCTCGCCTACACCTACACCCGCCAGTTCAAGGTCCCCGGACCGGGCACCGGCTTCTTCTCCGGCCTGGTCGGCGCGACCAAGTGCCTCAAGACGCCGAAGTCGTGCGACCTCTCACGCGGCGTCGTGGCCGACGACGCGGCGGGGACGCTGACCTTCCACCTCACCGCGCCCGACGCCGACTTCCTGCAGAAGCTCGCGTCGCCCTTCGGCTACGTCGTCTCGAAGGGCACCCCGAACCGCGACACGGGGACCAAGCCGCTGCCCGCCACCGGGCCCTACCTGCTCCAGACCTACCGGCCCAACCGCGACATGACCTTCGTGCGCAACCCGGAGTTCCACGAGTGGTCGCGCGACGCCCAGCCCGACGGCTACCCGGACAAGATCGTCATGCGGATCGGGCTGCCGCTCGAGGACGCCACGACGCAGGTCGCCCAGGGCCAGGCCGACTGGATGTACGACATCCCGCCGGCCGACCGCCTCGACGAGCTCGCCACGAAGTTCCCCTCGCAGGTTTACATCTCGCCGACGACGCAGGTCTACTACATGGCGCTCAACACCCACGTGGCGCCGTTCGACGACGTCGACGTGCGCCGCGCGGTGAACCTGGCCGTCGACCGCAACGCGGTCATCGGGCTCTTCGGCGGCCCGCGCCTGGCCCAGGCGACCTGCCAGATCCTGCCGCCGGAGTTCCCCGGCTACGCGGCCTACTGCCCCTACACGGCCGACCCGGGCAGCGGCAAGTGGACGGCGCCCGACCTGGCCAAGGCCCAGCAGCTCGTCGACGCCTCGGGGACGAAGGGCACCAAGGTGTCGGTCATCTCCACGCCCGACGAGACCACGAAGGGCATCTCGCTGTACTTCGTCTCGCTGCTGGACAAGCTGGGCTACAAGGCGTCGCTGAAGACGCTGGCCACGTCGGTGGAGTACAGCTACGTGCAGGACACGCGCAACAAGGCGCAGATCTCGTTGACCTACTGGTCGCCGGACTACAACGCGGCGAGCAACTTCCTCAACGTGTCGGTCGGCTGCAGCGGCTACAACCCGGGCTCGAGCGCCAACCCGAACCTCTCCGGGTTCTGCGACCCCGCCATCGAGGCGCAGACCAAGAAGGCGCTCGCGCTGCAGGTCACCGACCCGACGGCGGCCGATCCGCTGTGGGCCAAGATCGACCACGCGACGACCGACCAGGCGCCCGAGGTGCCGTTGTTCGTCGCCTCCAAGCTCGACTTCGTCGGCAAGCGGGTGGGCAACTACCAGTTCAACCCGTCGGTCACCGGGCGCTTCATGATCGACCAGGCCTGGGTCAAGTAGTGGGGACCCCCGGCCCCGTCGAGACCCTCGGGGGGGCCGGGGGCGGCGTCGCGGCGGTCCCGGCGGCGACGGCGCGCGAACGCGGCCGCAGCCCGTGGGCGCTGTCGGCACGGCGCCTGCGCCGCAACCGCTCGGCCATGGCCGCCCTCGCGGTGCTGGTCGTCGTGGTGCTCGGCGCGCTCGGCGCGCCGCTGTACGCCCACCACGTCGCCGACACCGATCCGCTCGCATCGAACCTCGGCGGCACGACGACGGTGGACGGCAAGCCGACCAAGGTGATCGCCCCGAACCCGTCAGGCCTGGGCTCGGCGCCGATCGGCCCGACGCTCGAGCGCCACTACTTCCTCGGCGCCGACACCCAGGGCCGCGACGTCGCGGCCCGCGTCCTGTACGGCGCCCGCGTCTCGCTCGAGGCGGGGATCGGCGCGGCGCTGCTCACCGCGGTGCTCGCCACGCTGCTCGGCCTCGTCGCGGGGATGGCGGGCGGGATCGTCGACGGCGTCATCTCGCGGCTGCTGGACCTGCTGTGGGCGTTCCCCGTCTACCTGCTGGCGGTGTGCCTGTCGACCGTGCTGCTGCTGCAGGGCCTGTCGCTCGGGCCGATCACGATCGACCCGAGCAGCGTGTGGCTGCCGATCGTCATCATCGGCGTGGTCTACGTGCCCTACCTCGCGCGGCCCGTCCGCGGCGAGGTCCTCGCCATCCGCCGGCGGGAGTTCATGGAGGCCGCCGCGGCCCAGGGCGCGTCGTGGCCGCGCCTGGTGCTCGGGGAGCTGCTGCCCAACGTGCTGCCGGTCGTCATCGTCTTCCTGCCGCTGCTGATCGCCACCGACGTCCTGACCGAGTCGGCGCTGTCCTACCTCTCGATCGGCGTCCAGCCCCCGAAGGCGAGCCTGGGCACGATCGTCAGCGACGGGCAGGCGCAGCTGTACACGCGCCCGTGGGTGTCGATCGCGCCGGGCCTGGTGATCGTCGCGATCGTCGTGTCGCTCAACGTGCTCGGCGACGGCGTCCGCGACGCGCTGGACCCGCGCGGCGGCCTGCCCTCCCGCCGGGAGCTGCGGATGCGCCGGCGCCGGCGCCGACGCACGGCGGCGGCCACAGGGAGCCCCGCATGACCGCCTACGCGCTGCGGCGCCTGGCGGCGACCGTCGCGCTGCTCTTCGGGCTCAGCGTCATCGTCTTCCTCATCTTCTTCGCCACCCCGGGCATCGACCCGGCGCGGCAGATGGCGGGCAAGAACCCCGACCCCGCGACCATCGCGGCGATCCGCCACGACTTCGGCCTGGACCGCCCGCTGCCCGTCCAGTACGGGCTGCTCATGCGCCACCTGCTCATCGACCGGGACCTGCAGAGCTACACGAACCGCGGCGTCCGGGTGATCCCCGAGATCGCCCACGCCGCGCCGGTGACGCTCTCCCTCGTGCTCGGCGCGGCCGTCCTGTGGGTCATCCTGAGCGTCCTGCTCGGCCTGGTGGCGGCGGTCCTGCGCGGGAGCGTCTGGGACCGCGGCCTCATGGTCCTCGCCCTCGTGGGGATCTCGGTGCCCGTCTTCTTCCTCGGGGAGGTGGCCAACCTCCTCACCCAGGACACGCTGCACGGCTTCTTCCTGTTCTCGTGGATCCCGCCGCTCGGCTACACCGGGATCACCGACGACCCCCTGCTGTGGTTCCGCCACCTCGTCGTGCCCTGGATCGTGCTGGCCACGCTGTACGTCGGCGTCTACGCGCGCGTGCTGCGCGCGGCGCTGCTGGACGCGGAGGGCCAGGACTTCGTCCGCACCGCGCGCGCCAAGGGGATCTCCGAGCGCCGAGTCCTCGTGCGCCACGTGCTGCGCACGTCGCTGATCACCTTCGTCAGCCTCTTCGGCCTGGACTTCGGGGCGCTCGTCGGCGGCGGCGCGCTGCTGGTCGAGGTCGTCTTCGGGCTCCCGGGGATCGGCCGGCTGACCTACGGGTCCCTCCAGGGCCTCGACCTGCCGGTCATCATGGCCACGGTCCTCTACGGCGGCTTCTTCATCGTCATCGTCAACGCGCTGGTCGACGTGCTCTACGCACGCCTCGATCCGCGGATCCGGGAGGCCTGACATGGCCGACGAGCCCCTGCTGGACGTCCGCGACCTGCGCGTGCGCTTCGAGAGCGACGCGGGCAGCACCCTGGCGGTCGACGGCGTCTCCTTCGCCCTGGGCCGCGACGAGGTCCTGGGGATCGTCGGGGAGTCCGGCTCGGGCAAGAGCGCCACGGTCATGGGCGTCGTCGGGCTGCTCGGGCCGGGCGCCGCGACCGAGGGCGAGGTCCGCTTCGGCGGCCGCGACCTGCTCGACCTCGGGCCGGACGAGCTGCGCGGCGTGCGCGGCAGGCAGATCGCCATGGTCTTCCAGGACCCGATGAGCTCGCTCAACCCGGTCTACACCGTGGGCTGGCAGCTCGCCGAGCAGCTGCGCGAGCACCTCGACCTGAGCGAGGCGCAGGCGCGCGAGCGCGCCGTCGAGCTGCTGCGCTCGGTCGGCCTGCCCGACCCCGAGCGCCGCGTGGACGACTTCCCCCACCAGTTCTCGGGGGGCATGCGCCAGCGGGTGATGATCGCCCTGGCGCTCAGCTGCGACCCGAGCGTCCTCATCGCCGACGAGCCGACCACGGCGCTCGACGTGACGATCCAGGCGCAGATCCTCGACCTCATCCGCGCGCTGCGCACGGAGCGCGGCTCCTCCGTCCTGCTCATCACCCACGACATGGGCGTCGTGGCCGAGCTCGCCGACCGCGTGCTGGTGATGTACGGCGGCAAGGTCGTGGAGCAGACGACGACCCGGGAGCTGTTCGCCGCCCCGGCGCACCCCTACACCTGGGGGCTGCTCGGCTCGATCCCCCGCCTGGACCGCCCGCGGCCGCGGCGCCTGGCCGCCATCCCGGCCGCCGACCCCGACTGGTCGGCCCCACCCGGCGCCTGCGTCTTCGCGGCGCGCTGCCCCCACCGCTTCGAGCCCTGCACGACGATGCCGCCGCTCGAGGACCGCGGCGACGGCCACCTCGACGCCTGCCACCTGCCCGTGGATGAGCGCCCCGCGCTGCGGGCGGCCGGCGCGGCGACCCGGGGGCCCGCCCGGTGAGCGGCGACGTCCTGCTGCGGGCCACCGCGGTCCACAAGCACTTCCCCGTGCGGGGCACGGGCCTCGTCCGCCGCGAGGTCGCCCGGCTGCGCGCGGTGGACGGCGTCGACCTCGAGGTCCACCGCGGCGAGACCCTCGGGCTCGTCGGCGAGTCGGGCTGCGGCAAGTCGACGCTCGGGCGCTGCCTCATGCGCCTGACGGACCTGACCGAGGGGACCGTCGAGGTCGACGGGCGCGACATCTCCCGCGCGTCGGCCCGCTCGCTGCGCCCGCTGCGCCGCGAGATGCAGATGGTCTTCCAGGACCCCTTCGCCTCGCTGAACCCGCGCAAGCGCGTGGGCAGCATCGTCGGGCTGCCGCTGCGCGTCCACAGGGCGGTGGCGCGCGGCGAGGTCGAGGGGCGCGTCCGCGAGCTGCTCGAGTCCGTCGGCCTGCGCGCCGAGCACGCCGACCGCTTCCCGCACGAGTTCTCCGGCGGCCAGCGCCAGCGCATCGGGATCGCCCGGGCGCTTGCGCTGTCGCCGCGGCTGCTCATCGCCGACGAGCCCGTCTCGGCGCTGGACGTCTCCGTCCAGGCCCAGGTGGTCAACCTGCTCGCCGACCTGCGCGACGAGCTCGGCCTGACGTGCGTGCTCATCGCCCACGACCTCTCCGTCGTGCGGCAGGTCTCCGACCGGGTGGCGGTCATGTACCTCGGGCGGATCGTCGAGGTCGGCCCGGTCGAGGAGGTGTGCTCCCGCCCGGTGCACCCCTACACCGAGGCGCTGCTCTCGGCCGTGCCGATCCCGGACCCGGAGCTCGCGGGCCGCCGCGAGCGGATCGTGCTTCAGGGCGACGTGCCCAGCGCCATCGACCCGCCGGCCGGGTGCCGCTTCCACCCGCGCTGCCGCCACGCGACCGAGATCTGCCGCACCCAGGACCCGCCGCTGGTGCAGCACGGCGTCCCCGGCCACCTCGGGGCCTGCCACCACCCCCGCCACGTGGCGGCGGGATGAGCGCCCCGCCCGCGCGCGTCGCCTGCGTGGTCGTCGGCACGGGCGCGCTCGGGAGCGCCGCGGCGCACCGCCTCGCGCGGCGGCTGGGCGACGAGGTGCTCGTCCTGGAGCAGTTCCGCCCGGGCCACCGGCGCGGTGCCTCGGAGGACCACTCGCGCATCATCCGCCACAGCTACGCCTCCACGACGTACACCCGCCTGACCCGCGCGATGTTCGCCGCCTGGGAGGAGCTCGAGGAGGAGAGCGGCATGCGGATCGTCGTCCCGACCGGGGGCCTGGACGTCGGCGAGCCGGCGGTCGCGGCGTCGATCGAGACCCTCGACGCCAACGCTTCGGCGATGGCCGCCGAGGACATCCCCTTCGAGGCGCTGGACGCCGACGCGGTCCGCCGGCGCTGGCCGCAGTGGCGCCTGCCCGACGACGCCCGTGCGCTCTTCCAGCCCGACGCGGGGATCCTCGACATCGGCGTGGCCTGCTCGGCCCACCTCGCGCTGGCGCAGGCCCACGGCGCGCGCCTGGCCCCGGAGGTGCGGGTGCTGCGCCTGGAGCCCGCCGCCGACGGCGGCGGCGTGCGCGTCCACACCGACGCCGGCGTGGTCGAGGCCGGCGACGTCGTGCTCTGCGCGGGCAAGTGGACCAACGCGCTGCTCGGCGACCTCGGGCGCCTGCCCATCACCTGCACCCGCGAGCAGGTCACCTACTTCGCCTCGCCGCACCTGCGCGACTTCGCCCCGGAGCGCTTCCCGGTCTGGATCCGCCCGGGGAAGCCGTGCTTCTACGGCTTCGGCGTCCACGGCACCGCGGCGGTCAAGGCGGCGGAGGACCTGGGCGGGCCGCCCGTCGAGCCCGACGACGAGGAGGCGTGGGTCGATCCGGCCCGCCACGAGCGCGTGGCGGCGTTCCTCGCCGAGCGGCTGCCGGACGCCGTCGGACCCGTGGCCTACGGCCGGGCCTGCCTCTACGAGCTGCCGCCGGACCACGACTTCGTGCTCGGGCCGCTGCCGGAGCACCCGCGCATCCGCGTGGCGCTCGGCGCGGGCCACGCCGCGAAGTTCGCGGCGCTCTTCGGCCTGGTCCTGAGCGAGATGGTCTGCGACGGGGCCTCCTCGCACCCCGTGGACGCCTTCCGGGTCGACCGGCCGGCGCTCGCGGTCGCCTGAGCCGCGCTCAGCCGCCGCCGCCGCCCGCCCGTCGGCGCGCGAGCGTGAGCGGCGCGGCGTGCCGCGAGGGCTCGCGGTAGAGCGGGTAGAGCGGCCCGACGACCTCGGCGACGCGCGCGGGGTCGAGCCACGCCGGTCCGTGGCCGTCCGGGAGGGGCAGCGCGAGCGCCCCGGCCGGCGGCGGGCCCTCGCCGACGAGCCCGAGGTCGCGCTGCAGCAGCCGCTGCAGGTTGCGCGGACCGCAGCGCCCGTAGCTCATCGTCTCGACCTCCAGGCCCGGGACGAGCGCCTTGACGAGGTGCACGCCCCCGGGGGCGCGGGGCGGCGTGAGGTCGACCTCCAGCACGTCGAAGCCGCGCTCGACGAGCAGGTCGTAGGTCGTGCGCCCGGCGTTGGCGGGCAGCTCGTCGATCCCGATGGTCCGCCGGACCGCCAGCGCCGGGCCGTTGAGGGCGCGCAGCTGCTGGTCGCCCAGGGCGAGCCAGCCGAGCATCCCCTCCAGCGCGGCGGGCTCCTCGCCGGAGAGGTCCAGCCCGGCGACGTGCTCCATGTAGCGGCCGGGCGCGATGGCCGCGACGGGCTCCAGCGGCCCGTGGCTGAACGCCTTGCGCGCCCGCGAGGCGCCGAGCTCGCGCAGGGCCTTGGCGATCGCGGTGCGGGGATCGGGGTCGGCGCCCTCCCCCGCCGCGGTGAGCATGAGGGGGTGCGGCGGGTCGGGGTCGTCGGCGACGACGTAGACGTTGGCCAGGCCGAGGTCGGAGACGGCCGCCTTGGCGATCGGCCGGACGCCCGGCGCGAGCTCGCCCAGGTCGACGTCGATCCGCACGCCGTCGTCCAGCGCGCGGTAGGCGACCGCGTTGCCGTCGCGCTGGACGAGCTCGCGCAGGGCGTGGTCCAGCGCCGCCTCGCGGCTCGTGTGCACACCGAGGCCGTTGGTGATCGGGGTGACGAGCGGGTCGTAGCCCTCGGGCAGGTCGGCGGCCGATTGCGCCACGAGCTCCAGCGGCACCTCGACCTCGTCGCCGGCGGGCAGCCGCCGCGCGCGCACCCACAGGCGCTCGTCGTCCGGGGACCACGTGCGGCCCGCGTCGAGGATCAGCGTGCGCGGGTCGACGGAGGACGGACCGGCCGGCCCGCGGCGCACGGGCGGCAGCGACGTGGCCCACAGGACCTCCAGGCACTCCCCGAGCGCGCTGGCCTGCGCGGCGTCGAGGTCGGCGCCGTACCCCACGCCGTTGCGCAGCCGCCCGCCCGGCAGGAACGCGGCCACCGTCCACACCGGGATGCCCGTGACGTCCAGCGCGTCGATGCCGAACTCCACGAGCTCGGCCTCGGAGGCGGCGAGCGCGGCGCGGTAGGCGAGGACCGCGTCGGCGGCGGAGGGAGCGGCCATCCCGACGGCCCTTCCCGGCGGGGGCGGTGCGCTCACGCGGCGAGCCGGGCCCGCGGCATGGTCGGCACGGCGCGCCGCAGCGCGCGGGCGTGCTCCTCGGGCCCCGGCGCCGGGGAGCCCGCGGGGCGCAGCGCGAGCGTGACCGGCTCCTGGGCGGCGCGCCACAGCCCGACGATCCGCGCGCGCGCCGCGTCGTCGGCGGTGAGGTGGTGCGGGCCGGGGCCATCGTGGCGCAGCGCCGAGGCCGTGCGGCGGGCGAGCTCCACCGGGTCGGGCTCCTCAGCGCCGGCCGGGAAGGCCTGCCAGTCGACCACCCGCCCCCCGACGAGCCAGACCGCGTCGAGCCCGGGGGCGCGCTTCGGCGCGGTGGCGAGCACCAGGCGCGGCGCGG
>CAXUES010000053.1:0-5914 GCA_964250185.1 uncultured Solirubrobacteraceae bacterium
CTGCCCGCGAGCAGGCCGGGCGGCAGGATCTCCGGGCGGAAGACGACGATCGCGTCGGGGGCGAAGGCGTCGAGGCCCCGGCGTAGCGCGTCGGGGTCGCCGCCCTGGCGGAACTCCAGGAAGGTCGTGCGCACGCCGGGCAGGACGCCGTCGGCCAGCGAGCAGGCCTCGAAGTACGTCCCCTGGCCGACGAAGGCGATGCGCTGCACAGCGGCGGACGCTAGCGGGGCCCGGAGCCCGCGCGCAGGCGCCCGGCGATCTCCGCGACGTCCTCGAGCTCACCCGTCGCGACCGCGATGACCAGGTCGCAGGCCTGGTCGTTGGTCAGCGTCAGCCGTCGGACGTTGACGCCGAGGAACGCGATGGTCCCGGCGAGCGCCAGCCGCTCGTCCCCGTACCGGAGCGCGTGGTGGCGCGCGAGCGACTGCAGCAGCGCGGCGGCCTTGGTCCCCAGGTCCGCGTAGGCGTCCTGGCCGAACGCGCTGGCCCGCGGCCGCGCGAGCGCCGACTCGAGCAGGCCGTGGTCGCGGACCTCGACGACGCCGTCCAGCGTGCGGTCCGCGACGTGCAGCAGCTCGGCCAGCGTCAGGAAGATCATTGCCCGAGGCGCTCGAGCGCCTCGGCGTAGCGGGGCAGCTCGGCGTCGAGCACCTCGTCGAGCAGCTCCGCGCGGCTGAGCTGCTCGATGTGCTCGCGGACCGCGGTGAGCACGACGTCGTGCATCGAGCGGCCCTCGCGCTCCGCCGTCCGCCGCAGCGCGGCGGTGTCCTCGTCGGTGAAGCGCACCGTCATCGCCATGCCGCGATGGCATCGACGGTGATACCAGCGTTCAACGCAGCGGCGCGAGGTCCTCGTCGTCGGCGGCCCAGGCGACCGTGCGCCCGTCGCCCGCGTTGGCCGCGGTGAGGTGCTCGCGCGCCTCGTCGAGATCGCCGCCGGTCAGGCAGAGCAGGCACGCGAGGTGGTAGTGGACGAGCGGGTGGCCCGGGTGCTCCTCGAGGCCCGTGCGCAGCTGCGCGAGGGCGCCATCGGGGTCGCCTGCGTCGCGCAGCGCGTACGCGCGCTGCCAGCGCGTCCAGGCCGAGGGGGCGCCGACCGTCCCGGGCGGACCGCCCAGCGCGAGCACGCGCGTGCCGGGCGCCGCGGCGACCGCGTGGCGACGGGTCCCCACCGCGGCGTGGACGACGGATCCCGCGGGCGCGTCGTGCTCCTCGCCGGCCACCGTGGAGGTCGCGCGCCCCGTCAGCACGACGTAGAGCTCGTCGTGCGGCGCGGCCCCGGCGCTCGTCTCGTCGTGGTCCTCGATGAGCTCGCCGCCGACCTCGGCGTGCGACCACACGCCCGCGGCGAGGCCGTCGAGCCCGAGCTCCTCGTTGAGCGGCGCCCAGCGGCCGCCGCCCTCGACGGGGATCGTCGGGAGCTCGTCGACGTGGGCGATGGAGCGGGGCACAGCCCACCCTTACCCCGCGGTGGCACGCTGCACGTCGCCGTGCTCGTCGACCTCCCCCGCCTGCCCAGCGTCGGCCTCGACGTCCTGCAGGCCTCGCTCATCGCCCTGCCCGCCGCGCACGGGCTGCCGCGGTGGCTCCCCCAGCCGCGCTCCACGCTGTGGGCGCTCACGCTGCCCGTGTCGATCGTGGCCTGCGTCGTGGGGATCAACGCGCTCCCGGGGACCGCCGACGCGCTGGCCTGGCTGAGCCTCATCGCGCTGCCGCTGCTCGCCGCCGGCGGGCTGGGCATCGCGGGGATCCACGGTGCGCGCCCGGCGCTCGCGCTCGTGGCGGTCGGCCTGCTCGTGCTGGCGATCGTCACACCCGCGGGGGTCGTCTCGGACCTCTCCGCGGCGCTGCTCACCACGCTGAGCGCCGCGACGCTCGCCTGGCTGCTGGTGTCCGTCGCCCCGCACTTCCCCGTGAAGGTCGCGCTGGTCGTCATGGCCGCCATCGACGCCTACCTCGTCTTCGGCAACCAGCTGCAGGGGCCGAACCTCCTGCTCAACTCGGCGGTGGTCGCGCCGGACCTCCCCCAGCTGCAGCGCGTCGCCCTGGACGGCGCCTCCATGGGCTATGGCGACGTCTTCGTCGCCGCGGTGCTCGGCGCGCTGCTGGCCGCCGAGGGCCGCCCGCAGCTGCGCTGGACGCTGGCCGCCTTCGTGGCCTTCGTCGCCTTCGACCTGCTCTTCACGTGGTTCGACACGCTCCCGGCCACGGTGCCCGTCGCGGTGCTCGTCATCGCCGCCGAGGTGCTGCGCCGCCGCGGGCACGCCGCGCAGCCGTTCGGCACGGCCGCACCGCCGGTCGTAGCATCCCGGGCGTGAGCACCCCCGGGACTGACGCGGCCCTCGCGGTGGTGGAGCAGGCGCTGCGCGCCCTCGACCCGGCGCCCGTGCTGCTGCAGGCGGGCAGCGATGCCGCCACGTTGGCCGCCGAGGTCCGCTCCGCGGCCTCCGACGGCGCGCTGATCGGCGCCCTCGGCGTGCTGGACGACCTCGCCCACGTCGCCCCGCTCGTCGACGCGCTGCGCGATGCGGCCGCCGCCGGCGCCACCGTGGTGCTCACCGTCCCGAACACGCCCTACACCGGCCGCGGCACCGCCTGGGGCACCGGCGGCGCCGAGGAGCTGCGCTCCCTGCTCGGGCCCGGGGAGGTCGCGCTGCAGGTCACCGGGCTCACCGGCGCCGCGCTCGTCGCGCCCGACGAGCCGCTGCAGGCCACGGGGCTCTCCGCCGACGTCCCGGCGCAGGCCGTCCCCGTCCTCGCCGTCCTCGCCCTCGGTCCGCGCGCGGCCGAGCTCGCCCCGGCCGCGCTGGTGGTCCCCCAGGACCTCGCCGCAGAGCGCGCGACGCTGCGTGCGCTCAAGGCCGACCTCGCCTTCCTGGAGGCGCGCGTCGCCGAGCTCACCGCGCAGCTGGACGGCGTGGCGCCGGCGCCGCTGAGCCTGGACGCGGGCGCCGCCGGCCGCCGGCTGCCCGCGTGAAGGTCGCCTTCGTCACCAACGACCTCGGCCTGTCCGGGGGGATCGGCGTCGTCGTCGCCCACGCGCGCGAGCTGCACCTGCGCCACGGCTTCGACGTGTGGCTCGTCCTCGCGCGCGAGCCCGAGGCGACCTGGGCCCACGAGGCGCTGGACGGCCTGCACGTGACCGACCTGCAGAGCGCCCGCGCCGAGCACTTCGACGTGGCGATCTCCACCTGGTGGGAGACCGCGCTGGACCTCTTCGCGGTGCGCGCCGACCGCTACGCGAGCTTCGTGCAGTCGCTGGAGGACCGCTTCTACCGGCCCGGGGAGCTCGAGCGCGTCGGCGCGTCGCTCGTCCTCGACCTGCCCGTCGCGTTCCTCACCGAGGCCCGCTGGATCCGCGACGCCCTGGGCGACCTGCGCCCCGACGCCTCCTGCCGCTACGTGCGCAACGCCGTGAACCGCGACGTCTTCGGCCTCGTCGAGGAGGTCGTCCCGAACGTCTCCCAGCCGCTGCGCATCCTCGTCGAGGGCTACGCCACGACGTGGTTCAAGGGCGTCAACGAGGCCGTGGAGGCGTGCGCGGCGATGCGCGAGCCGCACGTGCTCACCGTCGTCGCGCCGACGCAGCGCGGCCTGGACACCCGCGGCGTGGACCGCGTCCTGGGGCCCATCCCCCAGCGCGAGATGGCCGCGCTGTACCGCGAGACCGACGTCGTCCTGAAGCTCTCGCGCGTGGAGGGCATGTACGGGCCGCCGCTGGAGGGCTTCCACGGCGGCGCGACGTGCGTGACCACCGAGGTGACCGGAGCCGAGGAGTACATCGAGCATGGCGTCAACGCGCTCGTGGTCGACTGGGACGACGAGCGCGGCACCGCGCGGGCGCTCGACCTGCTCGCCACGGACCGCCGCCTGCTGCACCGCCTGCGCTGCGGCGCGCTTGCGACCGCGCGCGACTGGCCGCAGTGGGAGCGCGCAGGCGGGCTCATGGCCTCGGCGCTGCACGCGATCGTCGCCGACCCGCCGCCCTCCCCCTACGCCCACGCCGAGGCGTTCACCGCCGACCTGCGCAGCCACCTGCACCTGCTCAAGGCCCAGGACGACCAGCGCCGGCTGCTGGAGTGGCGCTTCAAGCGCCTCGGGAACCTGCCGGTGGTCCGCCAGGGCGTGGAGCTGCACGGCTCCACCGGCGGGCAGTTCGTGCTGAAGCTCCTGCACCCGCTGACCAAGCGGCTCAAGGCGGCGCTGCTCTCGTGAGCCCGTCGCTGCGCCGCCTCACCGGCCGCGGGGACAAGGGCGCGCCGCTGCGCGTCGAGGTGGACACCGCCTACCTGCAGGTGCTGAAGGCCGGGCAGGCCGATCTCGAGCCGGGTGGCGCCGATCGGGCCGAGGCCGACGCGCTGGACGTCGCCGTCGTCATCCCGAGCTTCCGCCGCGGGTCGGGCGGCCACGCGACCATCGCCGAGCTCGTGCGCGGCCTGGAGGCGCGCGGCCACCACATCTCGCTGTGGCTCGTGGACCAGCAGGGCCGCCTGGAGGGCCGCAGCGACGCCGAGGCCACCGAGGCGTTCCGCTCGTTCTTCGGGCCGGTCGCGGCCGGGGTCCACGTCGGCACCGACGCCCTGGGCGCCTGCGACGTGCTGCTCGCCACGGGCTACCAGACGGTCGGGGAGGTCCTGCGACTGCCGGGCGCGAAGGCCCGCGCCTACCTCGTGCAGGACCACGAGGCGGAGTTCTTCGGCACCTCGGCCGAGCGCCTGGTGGCGGAGTGGAGCTACGCGCAGGGCCTGCACTGCATCTGCGCCTCGCCGTGGCTCGCCGACCTCGTCACGGACCGCTACGGCGCGTCGGCCAGCGCGTTCGACCTCGGCGTCGACCACGAGCACTACACCGCCCACCCGACCCACCGCCGCGACGACCTCGTGCTCTTCTACGCCCGCGCGGTGACGCCGCGGCGCGCCGTGCCGCTCGGGCTGCTCGCGCTGCAGGAGCTGAAGGCCCGGCGGCCGAGCGTGGAGATCGCGCTCTTCGGCGAGGCGCGCGACGTCGCCGCGCCCTTCGAGGCGCTGCAGCTCGGCACGCTGGACCGCCCGGGCCTCGCGCACGCCTACGCCAGCGCGGCGGTGGGGCTGTGCCTCTCGCTGACCAACCCGTCGCTCGTGCCCACGGAGATGCTCGCCTGCGGGCTCCCGGTCGTCGACGTGCGCTCCGACGCGATGGAGGCGACCTTCGGGGAGACCGGCGCGGTGACGCTGGCCGAGCCCGACCCGGTGAGCCTGGCCGACGCGATGGAGCGCCTGCTGGACGACCTCGTTCTGCGCGCGGAGCTCTCCCGCCTGGGCACCGAGCTCGTCGCGGGGCGCACGTGGCCGCGCGCGGCCGCCCAGGTCGAGGACGGCCTGCGGGCCGCCCTGCGCGCCCAGGCCGACTGAGCGCTAGCCGCGGCAGGTGGACGCCGGCGCGCGCGCCACGCGCGCCGAGCTCACCGTGCCGGCCAGGCCGCGTCCGGCGACGAGGACCTTCGCTGCCGGCGTGAGGCGCAGCGCGAGCCGGCCGCCGCAGATCGGGAGGGTGAGCTCCTGCGGCGCCGAGCCCGCGGCCAGCGCGACCTCGCGCCGCCCGCCCGGAGCGCCCGCGATGGCGATGCGCCCCGTCGACCCGGCGGGCTGCCCGACGACCGGCGCCAGCGTGAGCGTCAGCTGCGCCGGCGTGCGCGACCAGGCGTAGAGCCGCGTCGGGGCGCTGACGGCGGCGTCGGGGTCCAGGCCCTGGCTGAGCAGCTGCAGGCGCGGCACGCCACCGACGGGCCGGCGGAGCTCCAGCAGGTCGTCCGAGGAGCGCGCGACGACCGTCCCGGCGAGCTGGACGATCGGCGAGTCGCGCCACTGCAGCGTGGTCAGGCCGCGCAGCCCGACCGCGCCGTCGGACAGGCGCCGGCCCGCCACGGCGAGCGGGAG
>CAXUES010000053.1:5924-11790 GCA_964250185.1 uncultured Solirubrobacteraceae bacterium
CGGCGTGGCGTCCACCATGGGCGGGACCGAGGCGAGCGCCGCCCGCTGGGTCACGCGGTCGTTGAAGAACGGCGTCTGGCGTTGCAGGACGGTCACCGCGGTCGGGTCGGTGAGCGGCGCGGAGTCCAGCCACTGCACGGCCTCGTCGCCCACGGCGCGGTCGACCCACCCGAGCGCGGCGAAGCTCGGCCCGCCCGTGCGGTTGGCGATGCCGCTGGCGAAGGTCCCGTTGCCCGCGCCCAGGACGTAGAGGCAGATGCCGACCTGCACCGCCGCGGCCAGCCCGACGAGTCCCGCCGCCGACCGGCCGCCGCGGCGCCGCCAGGCCCACACGAGCAGCCCGAGCGCGATCGCCCCCAGCGGCCAGAGCAGGTCCCGCACCGACAGCGGGTTGGAGTTGAGCGTGCGGCTGATCCACCCGATGAGCAGGGTCAGGGCGCGATCGACGGTGGCGCTCACCGGGGCCAGGAACGTCGTCTCGCCGGTCAGCGAGCGCGGCGGCGCGAGCACGGCGAGCAGCACGAGCACCGGCAGGCCCGCGGTCACGAGGTCGCGCGGGGCGACCGTGGTGCGGCGCTCCAGTGCGGCCAGCGCAGCGATCCACACGAACGGGACGGCGTAGAAGAAGTAGCGCTCCTCCACCAGCGGCCCGACGAAGCCGTTCTGGGCCACGAGCGTGAGCGCGAAGAGCGAGACGCTCAGGCAGAGCGTGACCAGCGCGAAGCGCCACGCCCCGGCGTGCTCGCGCACGCGGTCGCCGAGCACCCGGGCGTACCAGGCCAGCGCGAGCACCGCGGGCAGCAGCCCGACGCCCAGGCCGATGAGCTCGACCTGCACGAGCGCGCCGAGGCCCGTGTCCACGGGCACGTCGACGCCGTTGGCGAACGTCGCGTAGCCCCCGAGCAGGGAGCGCGCGCGGTCGTCGAGCGTGCCCGTCCCGAGCAGGTAGAGCACCACGAGCAGCAGCAGGCCGAACACCGCGACCGTCGCCGGGAAGCGGCGCAGCACGTGCTCCCCGCGCGCGCGCAGGCCGACGCCGGGCAGCGCGATCCACGTCGCGACGAGCACCGCCACGACGTAGCCCGGGAACGCGAAGGCGAGCTGCACGCGGGTCGTGGCGACCACCACGAACGCGGCGAGCACGAGCACGTCGCGCCACCAGCGCGGGTCGCGCAGCGCCGCGACGGCCGCCCAGGCCAGCCACAGGAACGCGGGGTAGGCGAGCGTCTCGCTGAAGAGCGCGGTGCTCAGGCCCAGCCACGGCACGAGGACCGACAGGCCCGCGGCGGCCAGGCGCAGGCCGCGGCGCTCCAGCACCGCGCACGACAGCCCGTAGGCGGGCAGCGCCGCCGAGGCGAACAGCAGCGCGCCCCAGACCTTCATCGCCCGCACGGCGACGTCGCCGTCGAGCACCTTGGTGAAGGGCATGAGCGTCAGCGCGTACAGGCGGGACGTCGCGCGCGCGGCCGCGTCGTGCAGCAGCGAGCTCGGCAGCCCGGTGCCGTAGTGCACCGCCGAGGCGTGGAAGAGCGTCTCGTCCAGCGCGATCGCGCGGACGCGCACCCCGAGGACGATCGAGAGGCCGGCGGCGAGCGCCATGAGCCCGATGAGCGGCAGGGCGACGCCCCGCCAGTCGGGCCTAGGCGACCTCAGTGCCCTGGCTCCGGCGGCGCAGGCCCAGGATGCTGAGCAGGAAGCTCGCGAAGAAGACCTGCACGCCGATGACGATGAACGTCACGCCGAGGATCGCCATGCGCTCCTCCGAGAGCGGCCCGGCGCCGTCGGCGATCCACTGGATGACGATCCAGCCGAGGATGAGCACGCCGAGCAGCCCGATCGCCCCGCCGAGCAGCAGGCCGTGCTCCAGGCGCAGCCGTTCGCGCATGCGGTCGAACCACGCGTCGCGCTCGCCCATGAAGTAGGTGCCGTAGGCGTGCGCGCACAGGCCGAGCGAGACGACCTGCGTGCCGACGATCATCAGCATCGCGCCGGCGATCATCGTGTGCAGCTGCCACTCGCGGCCGAACAGGTCGATCTGCAGCACCGAGATGAGCGCGATGAGCGTCCCCAGCAGCGCGACGACCGCGCCCGGGACCATGAAGAGGTGGGTCGGCGAGTGGACGAGCAGGAAGCGCAGGTGGCGCCAGCCGTCGCGGAAGGTGGAGAGCTTCGACGTGCCACCGCGCGGGTGGTAGTCGATGGGGAACTCCTCGATGCGCAGGTGCTCCTTGCCCGCGCGGATGACCATCTCGGAGGCGAACTCCATGCCGGTCGTGCGCAGGTCCAGCCGCGGGAGCACGTCGGTGCGCAGCGCGCGCATGCCGCAGTGCGCGTCGCGGATGCCCGTCTTGAAGAAGAAGTTCAGCGTGCCCGAGAGGATCGGGTTGCCCACGTACTGGTGCAGCCAGGGCATGGCGCCGGGCTGGATGTTGTCCATCCGGTCGCCCATGACGAGCTCCGCGCCGCCGTCGAGGTGCTCGACGAACTTGGGGATCTCGTTGAAGTCGTAGGTGAGGTCGGCGTCCCCCATGACGATGTACTCGCCGCGGGCGGCGGCGAAGCCGGCGAGGTAGGCCGACCCGTAGCCGCGGCGCGGCTCGCGGACGACGCGCGCGCCGGCGGCGGCGGCGAGCTCGGCGGAGCGGTCCTCCGAGGCGTTGTCGGCCACGATGACCTCGCCGGGGATCCCCGCGGCGGCCATCGCGTCGCGCGCCGCGTGGACGCACGCCTCGATGTTCTCCTCCTCGTTCAGGCAGGGGATGACCACGCTGACGAGCGGGTGCCCCTCCGGGAGGTCCCGGGCGACGGGGCGCGTGGTGTCTTCGAGGGTGCTCATGGGCTCAGGCGCTGATGCGGTGTCCTTCGACGTCGACCCCGCTGCTCCCTTGCAACGCAGGTCATGAACGAAGGTCGCGCGCGCTGGATGAGGGTAACGACCGGTGCGGCCGTGGAGGTTGGGCCGTGTTAGCCCTGGCGGCGGCGCAGGAGCACCCAGACCTCGTCGGGCACCGCTCCGACGAGCACGAGCCCGACGACGTAGCCCACCCCGCCGATCGCCGCGGCCGCGAGGCTCGGCAGCCCCGGCACGAGCAGCAGCGCCAGCCAGGGCAGCGCGACCAGCAGCGCCTTGCCCGCGGTGGCCAGCTGGGGGCGCAGCGCCGGGTCGTGGCGGACGAGGCCGACGAGCAGGCCGCCGGCCAGGACGACCTCGCCGAGCGCGGAGCCCGCCGCGGCGCCCCGCGCGCCGAGGCGAGCACCCCGACCGCGATGAGCGACACCGCGAAGGCCGCGAGGTTGGCGATCAGCAGCTCGCGGTGGCGGTGCAGGGAGAGCAGCGCGAAGGTGAAGGCGGCCAGCACGAAGGAGGCGCAGATCGCGACGGCCTGGATGCGCAGCGGCGCGGCCGCGTCGGCGAACGAGGCGTCGGCGATGACCCGCACCACGAACGGCGCGCCGAGCGCGAGCGTCAGGCCGGCGCCGATCCCCAGCACGACGTTGGCCTCGAAGAGGCGCTGCAGCGCGTAGGTCAGGCGGGTGCGGTCGTCGCGCGCGGCGCGGGCGAGCAGCGGGAAGGCGACGGTGGCGAGCAGGCCGGGCACCGCCGCGACGGTCACGGTGACCCGGAAGGAGACCGAGAAGAGCCCGGTCTGCGTCTCGTTGGAGACGATCGCGCAGAGCAGCTGCGCGGTGTAGATGTAGATCGTCCCGACCGCCGTGGCCAGCGTGAAGGCGACGGCGCCGCGGAGCATCCCCGCCCATGCGCGCGGCGCGACCGCCGGACGCAGCGAGATGCCGCGGCGCACGAGCACCGCGGTGATCGCCACGACCACCACGCCGATCGGGATCGGGGTGGCCAGGAAGGCGGCCGTGCCCGCGCCGAGCGCGATGAGCACGACGTAGAAGGCGACGGTGAGGCCCTGGCGCAGGACCTCCAGGCCGCCGAGCGCGTCGTTGCGCAGCGTCGCGGCGAGCGGGATGGAGAGCGTCGTGGCCAGGACGGTCAGCGCGAGGCCGCCGCCCGCGGCGAGCGTCCCGAGCACGAGCTCGCCCGGCATGGAGAGCGCGGCGACGCCCACGGCGAGCGCGACGCCGAGCGCGGTGAGCGCCAGGCGTAGGCCGAGCAGCTCGCGCATGAAGCGCTCCCGGTCGGTGCCGCTGCGCTGGGCGTACTCGCGCATGCCGAGCGTCCCCATGCCCGCGTCGGTGAGCGTGCCGATGACGGTGATGAGCGACAGGACGACCTGGAAGCGGCCGTAGCGCTCCACGCCGAGGTGGCGGGTGAGCAGCGCGACGGCCACGAGCGCCAGGACCGTCCCGACGACGTAGGCGATCGTCCGGGAGGCACCGCCCCGCACGACGGCGGCGCCCGCGGCGGGGTCGTCGAGGATGTCGGTCGGGTCGGCCACCGGGGCGCGAGCGTAGTGGCGACTCGGGGATGCTCCCCGGGTGCCACCAGCGCGGATCGGGATCAACGCCGTCTTCCTCGAGCCGGGGATGGGTGGGCTGGAGACCTACGTCAAGGAGCTCGTCCCCGCGCTGCTGGGGCTCGGCGGTGGGCGGTCGTTGACGCTCGTGGTCAACGAGCTCGGCCGGGCGGAGCTCGCGAAGGAGCCGTGGGCGGGCGAGGTGTCCTTCACCGTCCCCGCGGGCTCGCGCCGCGGCCTGCGCCTCCTCTACGAGCTCGGGCCGCTCGGCTTGCGCGCGGGGCGCGACTTCGACGTGCTGCACTCCCCCGCGCTCACCGCGCCGCTGCGCACGCGGGCGGCCAACGTCGTGGTGCTCGCCGACGTGACGTGGCTGCTCGTCCCCGACCTCGGCCGTGGCCAGGCGCCGACGACCCGGCTGTGGCAGGCCGTCGTCCCGCGCGTCGCCCGGGGCGCCGACCGGGTCATCGCGATCTCCCAGGACTCCGCGCGCGGCGTGGTGGAGCACCTGCGGGTCGATCCCGCTCGCCTGGACGTCGTGCCGCTCGGCCTGCGCCTGCCCGAGGCGCCGTCGTCGACGGCGGGCGCGCAGCTGCGCGCGACGTACGGCCTGGGCGACGGCCCGCTGATCCTCAGCGTGGGCGCCAAGAAGCGCCACAAGAACCAGGGACGGCTCATCGAGGCGCTGCCCGCCGTGCGCGCGGCCGTCCCCGGGGCGCAGCTCCTGCTCGCGGGGGCGAGCACGCCGTGGGAGGACGAGCTGCAGGCGCGGGCGCACCAGCTCGGGGTCGCCGAGCACGTGCACTGGGCGGGGTACGTGCCCCAGGCCGACCTCGAGGGGCTCTACGCGCTGGCGGAGGTCTTCGCGCTGCCGTCGCTCAACGAGGGCTTCGGGCTGCCCGTGCTGGAGGCGATGGCCCGCGGCGTGCCCGTCGTGACGTCGAGCACCTCGTCGCTGCCCGAGGTGGCCGGGGACGCGGCGGTGCTCGTGGATCCGACGTCGGTCGACGCGATCGCCGCCGGGCTGTCGTCCGTGCTGCGCGACGCGTCGCTGCGCTCGCGGCTGATCGCCGCCGGCCGGGAGCGGCGGCTGGAGTTCACGTGGGAGCGGACGGCCGAGCTGACCGTGGAGAGCTGGGAGCGGGCCTACGCGGCCGGCGCAGGCACGTCGGTGCGGCGGAAGAGCAGGTCGACGGGCGAGAGCGTCCGGTCCAGGACGTAGCGCTCGCCGAGGACCGCCTCCAGCGCGCGGCGGCCCGCGTCGAGGTCGTGGGCCTCCACCGCGATCCAGCGCGGGGCGTGGCGGTCGAGGTCAAGGCCGGCGAGCGCCTGGGGCTCGAAGCCCTCCACGTCGAGGGAGAGCAGGTCGATCTCCGGGGCCTGGACCTCGTCGAGGACGTCGGAGAGCGTCCGGGCGGGGACGTCGACGGTGTAGGGGTCGC
>CAXUES010000053.1:11800-12275 GCA_964250185.1 uncultured Solirubrobacteraceae bacterium
ACTCCTCCTCGTCGCCCGAGGCGCCGTGGGCGCCCTCCACCGTGGACATGAGGTCGCCGAAGCGCATCGTCACCGTGCCGCCCGCCTGCCCCTCGGGCACGAGGGCGGCCTGCACGACCCGCGCGGTGGGCCGCGCGCGGCGGCAGCGCTCGGCCTGCTCGGGGATCGGCTCGATGAGCAGGCCGTGCCAGCCCCGGAAGCGCTCCAGGTAGTAGGTGTTGGACTGCGTGTAGCCGTCGTTGGCGCCCGCCTCGACGAAGAAGCCCCAGTCCTGGTCGAGGATCGCGTCGAGCTGGGTGTCCATGGCGTGCAGGGCCGGGCGCGAGAGGCGATCCGAGCCCTCCACCTCCGCGCGCGTGCGCTTCGCCAACGTGCGCGACTCGCGCAGGCGGAGCACCGCGCCCCGCAGGTGCAGCAGCGCGAGGACCCGCGTGAGACGCCGCGTGACGGCGATCTGGAGGCGGAGCGAGCGCGG